>NZ_JABMCA010000160.1:0-2258 GCF_014706005.1 Actinomadura sp. RB99
CGCCCGCGCGCTCGGCGACGGCGCCCCGGACCCGGCGGAGGCCGCGCGGGCCCGCGACCGCCTGGCGTCCGCGCTGGTCGACGTGCGGGACGCGGTCGACGTCGCGTCCGGCGAGTGGTGGCAGGGGGCACTGCCCGCGGAACGGGTCGAACGCGCCGAACGCGACGGGCACCGGGCCCTCGCCGCGCTCGCGCCCGGCCGCGGCCCCGGGTCCCGCGCCGCGTGACGGGCGTACGATCGCCCGGACGGCACGCGGAGGGGGAGGCGGGCGTGGAGGACGTGGTCGCCGAGGTGATCCGCCAGTGGCGGGCCATCCATCCCGGGCTGGACACCGCCCCGCTGGCGGTCATCGGGCGCATCACCCGCTGCGCCGCGCTGCTGCAGCAGGCCGAGGAGGGCCCGCTGAGCCGCGAGGGGCTCGTCCGGGCCGAGTTCGACGTGCTCACCGCGCTGCGCCGGCTCGGGCCCGGCGTCACCCCGACCCGCCTCGCCCGCGAGACGTTCTCCTCCGGCGCCGCGGTGACCAAGCGGGTGCGCCGGCTGCAGGAGCGCGGCCTGGTCGAGCGGCGCCCCGACGAGCGGGACCGGCGGGTCCAGCACCTCGCGCTCACCGAGGACGGCCGGGCGCTGATCGACCGGATCATGCCGGACCAGGTGGGGTACGAGTCCGCGCTGCTGTCGGGGCTGCCGGAGGACCGGCGCGACGCGCTCGCCGGCGCGCTCGCCGAGCTGCTCGTCGTCCTGGAGGGAAGGCTCGGCGGACTGATCGGATAGGGCGGCGCACCTGCGCCGGGTGACCCTGCGAACAGGCGCATCTGCGGTACGTTCGGATCGCCCCGCGCGAGACCCCCCAGCCCGTACGCTCCGCCCGGAGGAACGATGCCCGTCCTCGACCAGCTCCTCGCCGCCCTCGCCGCCGGCTCGGTGGAGATCGTCGATCTCACCGCCCCGCTGTCGGACCGGACGCCGATCCTGCGGCTGCCCGAGCCGTTCGCGAACACGGTCCCCTTCTCGCTGCGGGAGATCAGCCGGTACGACGACCGCGGGCCCGCCTGGTACTGGAACGACATCACGACCGGCGAGCACGTCGGCACCCACTTCGACGCGCCCGTGCACTGGGCGACCGGCCGCGACGGCGAGGACGTCGCGCAGGTCCCCGCCGGACGGCTCGTCGCCCCGGCGGTCGTGCTCGACGCCTCCGAGCACGCCGCCGCCGACCCCGACTTCCTGCTGGAGATCGACCACGTCCGCGCGTGGGAGCGGGCGAACGGCCCGCTGCCCGACGGCGGCTGGCTGCTGTACCGGACGGGCTGGGACGCGCGCTCCGGCGACCAGGAGGAGTTCCTCAACGCCGACGAGAACGGCTCGCACGCGCCGGGCGTCTCGCCGGAGTGCGCCCGCTGGCTGGCGGAGGAGACGCCGCTGCTCGGCCTCGGGGTGGAGACGGTCGGCACCGACGCGGGCGGCGCGCACGCGTTCGACCCGCCGTTCCCCTGCCACTCCTACTTCCTCGGCGCGGGCAAGTACGGCCTCACCCAGCTGCAGAACCTGGCCCGCCTGCCGGTCCGCGGCGCCGTGCTGGTCGCCGCGCCGCTGCCGATCGTCGGCGGCTCCGGCAGCCCGGCCCGCGTGCTGGCCCTGGTCGAGCGATGATCGTCGCGGAGGCCGTGGGGGAGGCCCTCGCCCGCCTCGGCGCCGAGACGGTGTTCGGCGTGGTGGGCAGCGGCAACTTCCACGTCACCAACGCGCTCGCCGCGCACGGCGCCCGCTTCGTCGCCGCCCGCACCGAGGGCGGGGCGGCCACGATGGCGGACGCCTACGCGCGGGTGAGCGGCGGGCTCGGGGTGGTGTCGGTGCACCAGGGGCCGGGCCTCACCAACGCCGTCACCGGCATCGCCGAGGCCGCCAAGAGCCGCACGCCGCTGCTGGTGCTGGCCGGCGAGGTGGCCGCGTCGGCGGTCCGCTCGAACTTCCGGATCGACCAGGCCGCGCTCGCGGCGGCCGTCGGCGCCGTCCCGGAGCGGGTGCACTCCCCGGAGACCGCGCTCGCCGATGTGGCGCGGGCCTGCCGCACCGCGCTCGCGGAGCGCCGCACGGTGCTGCTCGGGCTGCCGCTGGACGTCCAGGGCGCGGAGCTGCCCGCCGGGGACGCGGACCGGCAGGCGGGCCAGGTTCTGCAGCTGGGTGAGGCCGTACTTGCCCGCGCCGAGGAAGTAGGAGTGGCAGGGGAACGGCGGGTCGAACGCGTGCGCGCCGCC
>NZ_JABMCA010000161.1:0-2226 GCF_014706005.1 Actinomadura sp. RB99
GGCGTGCCTCGTGGTTGGCGATGCGGGCGGGCGCGGACTTCATCAAGACCTCGACCGGGAAGGTGTCTCCGGCGGCGACGTTGCCGGTGACGCTGGTGATGCTGGAGGCCGTCCGCGACTATCGGGCGGCGACGGGCCGTCAGGTCGGGGTGAAGCCGGCGGGTGGGATCCGTACCACCAAGGATGCGATCAAGTATCTGGTGCTGGTGAACGAGACCGCGGGCCAGGACTGGCTGTCGCCTGACTGGTTCCGGCTGGGTGCTTCCAGTGTGTTGAACGATCTGCTGATGCAGCGCCGCAAGCTGTCCACCGGGGTGTACTCCGGTCCCGACTACTTCACCCTGGACTGATCATGGTGTTCGAGTACGCGCCGGCCCCCGAGTCCCGGTCGGTCGTCGACATCCGCCCGTCGTACGGGCTGTTCATCGACGGCGAGTTCACCGACGGGCACGGGGAGCCGTTCAAGACGATCAACCCGGCCGACGAGAGCGTGCTGGCCGATGTGGCGTGCGCCGACGAGGCGGATGTGGACCGTGCCGTGGCGGCGGCGCGGCGGGCGTTCGAGACGGTGTGGGGGCCGATGCCGGGCGCTGAGCGCGCCAAGTACCTGTACCGGATCGCCCGCATCATCCAGGAACGCTCCCGCGAGCTGGCCGTTTTGGAGTCGATCGACAACGGCAAGCCGATCCGCGAGTCCCGCGATGTGGACGTTCCGCTGGTGGCGGCGTGGTTCTTCTACTACGCCGGCTGGGCCGACAAGCTCGGCCACGCCGGGTTCGGTCCGGACCCGCGTCCGGTGGGTGTGGCGGGGCAGGTGATTCCGTGGAACTTTCCGCTGCTGATGCTGGCGTGGAAGATCGCGCCGGCGTTGGCCTGCGGGAACACGGTCGTGTTGAAGCCGGCGGAGACCACGCCGCTGACCGCGCTGCTGTTCGCCGACATCTGCCGCCAGGCCGACCTGCCGCCCGGTGTCGTCAACATCATCACCGGCGCCGGAGAGACGGGTCGCGCGCTGGTCGCCCACCCCGGGGTCGACAAGGTCGCCTTCACCGGTTCCACCGACGTCGGCCGCCAGATCGCCCGCACCCTGGCCGGAACATCGAAGAAGCTCACCTTGGAGTTGGGTGGCAAGGCCGCCAACATCGTCTACGCCGACGCCCCCCTCGACCAGGCCGTCGAGGGGATCGTGAACGGGATCTTCTTCAACCAGGGGCATGTGTGCTGCGCGGGGTCGCGGCTGCTGGTGCAGGAGTCGGTCGCGAGTGAGGTGCTGGAGCGGTTGAAGGCGCGGATGGCGACGCTGCGGGTCGGTGACCCCCTGGACAAGAACACCGACATCGGCGCGATCAACTCCGCCGCGCAACTGGACAAGATCCGCGAACTGTCGGCGGCCGGCGAAGCGGAGGGCGCGGACCGTTGGGCGCCGCCGTGTGAGCTGCCCGACCGCGGGTTCTGGTTCCCGCCGACGGTGTTCACCAATGTGGCGGCCTCGCATCGGATCGCGCGGGAGGAGATCTTCGGGCCGGTGCTGTCGGTGCTGACGTTCCGCACCCCCGACGAGGCGGTCACCAAGGCCAACAACACTCCCTACGGGTTGTCGGCGGGGATCTGGACCGACAAGGGCTCGCAGATCCTGTGGACCGCGCAGCGGCTGCGCGCTGGGGTGGTGTGGGCCAACACCTTCAACAAGTTCGACCCCGCCTCCCCGTTCGGCGGCTACAAGGAATCGGGACACGGCCGCGAAGGCGGACGCCACGGACTGGAGCCCTACCTCAATGTCTGAACGGCTGGCTGTACGCAAGACCTACAAGCTCTACATCGCCGGGGCGTTCCCCCGGTCCGAATCCGGCAGGACCTACGTGGTGAACGACGCCAAGGGCGCCTTCGCGGCCAACGCCGCCCAGGCCTCCCGCAAGGACGTCCGCGACGCGGTCGCGGCGGCCCGCAAAGCCTTCGGCGGCTGGTCCGGGCGGACCGCCTACAACCGCGCGCAGATCCTCTACCGCATCGCCGAGATGCTGGAAGGGCGCCGCGACCAGTTCATCACCGAGGTCCGCCACGGCGGCGCGTCCAAGACCCACGCCGCCACCCAGGTCGACGCCGCCATCGACCGGTGGGTCTGGTACGCCGGATGGGCCGACAAGATCACCGCCGTCACCGGCGCCGCCAACCCCGTCACCGGCCCCTACTTCAACTTCTCCACCCCCGAACCCACCGGCATCGTCG
>NZ_JABMCA010000162.1:0-2199 GCF_014706005.1 Actinomadura sp. RB99
AGGATGCTGCACCGCCATGGGGTGCCCGGAGCTCTCACGAACACGTACAGAGCACTAGGGCGCCCTCATGTGTGTACGGGGCACACCGCGCTCCCCTGGGCGCGGGGCGGCTCACCATCCCTCTCCCCGAGGGCGCGGACGTGCACCGGGACCGCGGCGGACCCGACGTGCAGGACGAGCCGCCGCGGCAGGTCGCGCGCGGGGTCGCCGTGCAGCCGGACGTCGACGAGTTCGGTGGGGAGCCACCGTCCGGGGGTGAGCAGCGCGTCGCCGCGGCGGCGCGCGCCGGTGCCGCCGTGCAGGTTGACGGCGACGCGGGCGACGGCGCCGACCTCGTCGTACTGCCGCTTGAGGCTCTGCAGGCCGCGGACCCGGACGGTCTCGCCGCCGGCGGCGAGCCGGTCGCCGACGCGGAGGGTGCCGGCGCCGAGCGTGCCGGTCACGACGGTGCCGCGGCCCTGGACGGTGAAGACCCGGTCGATCCACAGCCGCACGTCGGCGGTCCGGTCGGGCTCGGGCAGCGCGGCGGCGAGGTCGGCCAGCGCGGCGCGCAGGCCGTCCAGGCCCTGCCCGGTGGCGCCGCTGACCTCGACCGCGGCGACCTCGCCGAGGGACGTCGCGGCGATCCGCTCCAGCGCGTCGTCGCGGACGCGCGCGGCGGTCGCGGCGTCGGTGAGGTCGCGGCGGGTGACGGCGAGCAGTCCGTGCCGGACGCCGAGCGCGTCGAGCACCGCGAGGTGCTCCTGCGACTGCCGCTGCCAGCCCTGGTCGGCGGCGACGACGACCATCGCGGCGGGGACGGGCCCGACGCCGGCGAGCATGGTCGCGACGAACCGCTCGTGGCCGGGGACGTCGACGAAGGCGACGGGCTCGCCGCCGGGGAGGTCGGTCCAGGCGAAGCCCAGCTCGATGGTGAGGCCGCGGCGCCGCTCCTCCTCCAGCCGGTCGGGCTCCATCCCGGTCAGCGCGCGGACGAGCGTGGACTTGCCGTGGTCGACGTGCCCCGCGGTCGCGACGACGTGCATGCTCAGGGTCCTTCCGTGGCGGAGACCACCGCGCGGGCGACGGCCTCGTCCTGGCTGGGGGGCACGGCGCGCAGGTCGAGCAGGCAGCGGCCGTCCTCGACGCGCCCCATCACCGCGGGCGAGCCTCGCCGCAGCCGTGCGGCGTACGGTTCGGGCAGCGAGACGGCCGCGCTCGGTAGGACGACGCCCGGTGCGCCGCCGCCGCCCACGGCTGCGTCGCTGTCCACGGGCGCCGCGTCGACGCCCGCATCGCGCAGCCGGGCGGCGAGCCGCCGCGCGCGCTCGCGCAGCGACGCGGCGTCGGCGTGCAGTGCCTCGTCGGTGGGGGTGCGGGGGCCGCGGACGGTGGCCTCCAGCGCGGCGAGCGTCAGCTTGTCGACGCGCAGCGCGCGCGCCAGCGGGTGCCGCGACAGCCGCCGCACGTACTCCTCCTTGCCCAGGACGAGCCCGCACTGCGGGCCGCCGAGAAGCTTGTCGCCGCTCGCGGTGACCAGGTCGGCGCCCTCCTTCAGCCAGGTGGCCGCGTCGGGCTCGTCCGGCAGCAGCGGCTCGGGTTCGAGGAGGCCGGAGCCGATGTCGGCGACGACCGGGACGCCGAGCCCGGTCAGCTCCGCGACGTCCGCCGACCGGGTGAAGCCGGTGACGCGGAAGTTGGACGGGTGCACCTTGAGGATGAAGCCGGTGGCGGGGCCGACCGCCGCCGCGTAGTCGTCCGGCGAGGTGCGGTTGGTGGTGCCGACCTCGCGCAGCCGGGCGCCGGTCGCGGCGAGCAGCTCGGGGATGCGGAAGCCGTCGCCGATCTCCACCATCTCGCCCCGGCTGACGATGATCTCGCGGCCGCCGGCGAGCGCCGTCGCGGCCAGCACCAGCGCCGCCGCGCCGTTGTTGACCACGTGCGCCGCCTCGGCGGCCGGGACGGCGTCCAGCAGCGCGGCCAGCGCGGACCGGCCGCGCCGCGCCCGCGCGCCGGTCGCGAGGTCGAGCTCGACGTCGGTCGCGCCGGACGCCACGAGCATCGCCTCGCGCGCGGCGCCCGACAGCGGGGCGCGCCCGAGGTTGGTGTGCAGCAGCACGCCGGTCGCGTTGACCACGGGCCGCAGCCCGGCCGCGGTGACCGGCAGCGCGCCGGCCGCCGCGTCCGCGACCGCGCCGGCCGGGATCTCGCCGGCCCGCG
>NZ_JABMCA010000163.1:0-2178 GCF_014706005.1 Actinomadura sp. RB99
CGTCGACGGTGGCGGCCTCGACGTTGTCGCCGAGGTCGGTTGCGGCTTCTTTCAGGCGTGTCTTGTCGCGGGCCGCGATGGTGACGTGGGCGCCGGCGTGGAGAGCGTTGCGGGCGGTGGCTTTGCCGATGCCGGAACTTCCGCCGATGACGACGACGTGGCGTCCTAGCAGGTTCGGATTGCTTGTCATGGTCGTTCTCCTTGGTGGTGGTGGCGGCCGTTTGGCTCGCCGGGGTGGGAAGGGGAAGGTATGGCCAGGGATGTGATGGCTGCGATCAGGGCGAACGCGGCGGCCACGCCGAAGGCGAATGCGTATCCCGGTGTGAGCGCTCGGGACGGAGCAGCGGCGTGAGGGGTCACGGCGCGGGTCGTGGCGGCGGTGGACAGGACGGCGAGCCCGATGCAGGCGCCTATTTGCCGGGTGCTGTTGAGGATCCCGGAGGCGAGTCCTGCGTCCTTGCGGGGGACGCCGGATGTGGCGGCGAGTGCGAGCGGCGTCATGGCCAGCCCGACACCGAGCGTGACGAGCATGCCGGGGGCGAGCAGGGTGCGCCAGAACGTGCCGTCTCCGGTCAGGCGGGACAGCCAGGCCAGCCCGGTGGCGGACAGCAGTGCCCCGCCCACGAGCAGTGGCCGTGTTCCGCCGCGCAGGACGATGCGGGATCCGGCCTGTGCGCCGAGGAGCATCGCCACCGATTGCGGGACGAAGCCCAGCCCGGCCATCAACGGCGAGTACGCCAGAACGTTCTGCATGTATAGGGATTGGAAGAAGAAACTCGCGAAGACAGCGATGCTGAGCCAGAACATCACCAGGTTGGCGATACCGATCGCGCGCGTGCGCAGCAGTTGGAGCGGCACCAGCGGCGCGCGCGCGAGGCGCCCTTCGTAGAGGGCGAACAGCGCGAACAAGGCGGCGCCCGCGGCCAGGGCGGCCAGTGTGCAGGGCGCCGGCCGGCTGTCGCTGGTGACCAGGCCGTAGACGGTTGTCACCAGCCCGGTGGTGACCAGGATCGCGCCGGTCACGTCGAGGCGTGGCCGCCGTTCTGACTTCGGTGATGCGTCCTTGGCGAGGATCGCCAGGGCCGCGACCAGAGCGCCGGCACCGATCGGCCCGTTGACGAACAGGATCCACCGCCAGCCGAGCAGGCCGGTGAGCACACCGCCGAGGACCGATCCGGCCACCGCGCCGGTGCCTGCCACACCGCTCCACACACCCATCGCCCGGGTGCGGCGCGGGCCTTCGGGGAACGTCGTGGTCAGCAGCGTCAGCGTCACCGGGGACAGTACTGCGCCGGCCAGCCCCTGCACGGCGCGCGCGGTCACCAGGCTCGTCCGGTCCGGGGCGAACCCGCCGGCCAGGCTGGCCGCGGTGAACAGGGCGAGTGCGGACAGCAGCGTGCGGCGCCGTCCGAGCACGTCCGCCAGGCGCCCTCCCAGCAGCAGGAATCCCGCGTAGGTGAGGGTGTAGGCGTTCAGCACCCATGAGAGCCCGGCCTGGTCGAACCCCAGGCTCTGCCGGATCGAGGGCAGTGCGATGTTCACGATCGACACGTCCAGCAGGACCATGAACTGCGCCGAGCACAGCAGCAGGAGCACCGCCCAGTCCGGTGCCTGCCGCTGTCCGCCGGCCCCGGGGCGGGCTCCGGCGGTTGCCGCGGTCTCGCTCATGGCTCACCTCGTCATCACGTCCATGGAGCGCCGGCGCAACAGTAGACAGCCCAGACCGTCTTAAGTCAAGACGATCTCGGGGGTGTATTATCCGTGCATGGGCTTCAGCAATCCGGATGACGAACCGGCCTCGGCCCGCCGGCGCACGGATCTGCACTGGCTTGCCCTGCGCCTGTACCAGGGACTGGGGGCGGCCGGGAACGACGTGGTCCGTCGGCACGGGCTGAGCCTGTGGGGCTACGAGGTGCTCACCGCCGTCGCCGACACACCCCACCGCAGCCAACTCACGCTCGCTCACACCGTGGGCATCGACAAGAGCAAGATGGTCCTCGTCCTCGACGAACTCCAAGCCGCCGGGTTCATCACCCGGACCTTCGATCCCGCCGACCGCCGCGTCCGGGTCGTCGAAGCGACCGCCGCCGGCCTCGAGGTGAGGTCCGCGGTCGCCGCCGACCTCCACAAGATCGAGAACGCCCTGCTCGCCGACCTGCCCGACAGCGACCGCCGCAC
>NZ_JABMCA010000164.1:0-1977 GCF_014706005.1 Actinomadura sp. RB99
GCATCACCTTCCCCGCGCTGACCGAGGCGCAGGGCAAGCTCGACGCGGCCCGCAAGGCGCTCAAGAGCGTGTTCGACGAGGCCGGCCCCGATCTCGACATGGACAAGGTCAAGTCGGTGGACGGCGACTCCAAGGCCAAGGTCGAGTGGATCCGCGCGAAGAACGCCGAGATCGACGACCACGCCGCGAAGGTCGAGCAGCTCATCGAGGTCGCCAAGGCCGCGCAGGGCGTCCGCGACGCCGAGGAGCGCGAGGAGAAGGCCAAGGGTGGGGAGCGCGGCGACGGCGCGCGGGACCGCGAACGCGGCGGCAACCGCAAGAGCATCGGCGAGTACTTCACCGAGTCGGACGCCTACCTGAAGCGGGCCGGGAAGACGGGCCCCGAGGCGCACCTCGACGTGGACCTGAAGTCGCTGTTCCAGACCGGTGACGGGTGGGCGCCCGAGGCCGTCCGGGGGCCGCGCGTCGTGGACTTCGTGACCGCGCCGATCCAGTTCACCGACCTCATCCCGCAGACCACGACCAGCCAGAACGCCGTGGTCTACATGGAGGAGACCACGTTCGTGAACAACGCGGCCGAGGTCGCCGAGGGTGGCCCGTTCCCCGAGTCCGCGCTCGGCCTGGAGGAGAAGAACTCCCCGGTCCGGAAGATCGCGACGTGGCTGCCGATCACCGACGAGCAGCTCGAGGTCATCCCGCAGGCGCGGGCCTACGTCAACAACCGGCTGCCGTTCATGGTCCGCCAGCGACTGGACTCGCAGCTCCTGCTCGGCGACGGGACGAACGGCACCCTGCGCGGGCTGCTGAACACCCCGGGCATCCAGACGCAGGCCAAGGGCGGCGACCCGATCCCGGACGCCGTCTACAAGGCGATGACCAAGATCAAGGTCAACGGGCTCGCGATGCCCGACGCGACGATCTGGAACCCCGAGGACTGGCAGACCGTCCGGCTGCTGCGCACCACGGACGGCATCTACATCTGGGGATCGCCGTCCGAGCCCGGCCCGGCGCGGATCTGGGGCCTCCCGGTCGTCGAGATCTTCGGGATGACCAAGGGCACGACGGCGCTCGGCGCGTTCGGCCAGTTCTCCGAGCTGGCGGTCCGGCGCGGCATGGACGTCCAGGTGTCCAACAGCCACGGCGAGTTCTTCGTCTCCGGCAAGCAGGCGGTGCGCGCGGACATCCGCGTCGCGGTCATCTACTACCGCCCGGCGGCGTTCGCGACCGTCACCGGCCTGTAGGCCGACCTGTTCCACGGCCCGGCGCGAGACGGCATCCCGCACGCGCCGGGCCGTACCACGAAGGAGGACCCATGCCCTACCAGGGCGGATACCCCACGCTGCCGACTCGGTCGGTTCGCGCCCGCTACGACTTCGCCAAGGACGGCGGCGCGGTCGGCGACATCGACCTCACCAAGACCGCCGTCATCCCCAAGAACGCGGTGATCATCGGCGGGTTCGCCGAGGTGGACGTCGTCCCCACCTCCGGCGGCGCGGCGACGCTCGCGCTGAAGGTCGAGGGCGCCGGCGACATCATCGCCGCCGCCGCGATCTCGGGCGCCCCGTGGTCGAGCATCGGCCGCAAGTCCGTGATCCCCGTGTTCACGGGCGCGACGTCGGTGAAGACCACGGCCGCGCGGAAGGTCCAGGCGACCGTGGCGACCGCCGCGCTGACGGCGGGCGTGATCGACGTCGTCCTGTTCTACGTCGAGATGCCCGACTGATGGGCAGCACGCACGCCGAGCGGCGGCTGTGGCGGACCGCCGACGACCGTCTCGTCGGGGATGGCGACCCGGACGGGCTGCACCTCGCCTACGCGCCGGGCGACGCCATCGCTGCGGCGGACCAGGCCAAGGTCCCCGACCGCGGGCGCGAGCAGCTCCTCGGCGACCTTCTCCTTGACGTCGGCGAGCTGGCCGCGCAGCTCCTCGACGGTGACGTACTCCATCAGCCCGCCGCCTTGGTGCGGCCCGGCGCG
>NZ_JABMCA010000165.1:0-1951 GCF_014706005.1 Actinomadura sp. RB99
AGAGCGAGGGTGTTCATCGGGCGATCTCCTGCTTGCGGTCGTTGCTGTTGGCGCGGTCATCGGTGTCGGCGGGGTTGTGGGCGGGGTTGTGGGCGGGGTTGTGGGTGGGGGTTTGGCCGGTGAGGGTGAGGAAGACGTCGTCGAGGTCGGGGGTGTGGACGGCGAGGTCGGCGGGTTCGATGCCGGCGGTGTGCAGGTGGGTGAGCAGGTCGCGGAGGGAGGCCACGCCGCCGTCGGAGGGGATCTGCAGGGTGAGGCGGTCGTCGTCGGAGGGGTCCAGGAATCCGCGGCCGAGTGTGGTGAGGGCGTTGGTGAGGGTGTCGTCGTCGGTGAAGCGCAGGGACACATGCCCGCCGGGGATGAGGCGTTTGAGTTCGTCGGGGGTGCCTTCGGCGATGAGGTGTCCGTGGTCCAGCAGGGCGATGTGGTCGGCGAGTTGGTCGGCTTCTTCGAGGTATTGGGTGGTGAGGAAGATGGTGACGCCGTTGTCGGTGACGAGTTGGCGGACGATGTCCCACATGGCGCGGCGGCTGCGGGGGTCCAGGCCGGTGGTGGGTTCGTCCAGGAAGATCAGGCGGGGGTCGCCGACCAGGGTCATCGCCAGGTCCAGGCGGCGTTGCATGCCGCCGGAGTAGGTGGAGGCGGGCTTGCGGGCGGCCTCGACCAGGTCGAAGCGCTCCAGGAGTTCGGCGGCTTTGCGTTTGCCGTCGCGGCGGGGCAGGTGCTTCAGGTCGGCCATCAGAAGGAGGTTCTCCTGGCCGGTGAGGAGCTTGTCGACGGCGGAGTACTGGCCGGTGACACCGATCGCGCCGCGCACGTCGTCGGGTCGGTGTGCCAGGTCGTGTCCGGCGACGTGGATCTGGCCGGCGTCGGCGCGGGTCAGGGTGGACAGGATCTGGACGGTGGTGGTCTTGCCGGCGCCGTTGGGGCCGAGCAGGGAGAAGATCGTCGCTTCGGGGACGGCCAGGTCGATGCCGTCCAGCACGACCTTCTCGCCGGTCTTGTCGCGGTAGGACTTGCGCAGCCCGACCGCCTCGATCGCCAGATTCGCCATGGGGGACTCCTTGAGAGGGGGTGGGGGTTTGAGACCCGGGGGCCCGCCGCCGAGGGCGGGCCCCGTGGTTTCACGATGCGGGGGTCAGAGGCTGCGGGCGGTGATGTCGCCGCGGGTGGTGGTGGCGCGGATGTCGAGCTGGGTGGTGCCGTCGTTCTTGAGGCTGTTGGTGATGCGGCCGAGGGAGGTGCCGGCGTCCAGGGCGGCCGAGACGCCCGGGGCGGCGCCGATGGAGATGTCGCCGGACTGGGTGCGCAGGTCGACCTGCCCGGTGCCGGTGGCTTCGGTGATGCGGATGTCGCCGCGCTGGGTGGTGATGTGGGCGGGGCCGTTGAGGCGGCCGACCTCCACGTCGCCGTCGGTTGCGGTCAGCTGCAGGCTTCCGGCCTCGTCGATCTTGATCTGGCGGTAGGCGCCGTCGAAGGCGACCTCGCCCAGGCGGCCGACGCCGCGGAACTCGGTCGCGGCGGCCTTGGCCTGCACCCGGGAGCCGGCGGGCAGCTGGATCGTCACCTCGACCGCTCCGGTGGAGCCGAAGTACTGGTTGCCGGTCGGGGCCTGGACCCGCAGTTCCCCGTCGGCGAACTCCACGCTCACCTGCTCGGCGGCCTTGGCGTCGCGGTTCTTGCCCGGGTCGGCGGGCCGGACCTGCACGCTGGTGTCGGCGCGGTCGGCGGCGATGACCTGCACGCGGCCGGCCGGGACGTCCAGGGTCGCGGTGATCGGGGCGGGGGTGGCGAAGGTGGTCATCGTCTGCTCCTTGCTGGGGGGCCGCCCTTGCGGCCCGCTTGTTTCTGACAACGCAAACGCTACGTTGCCTTTCCAGGTTCAGCAAGAAGCTTGTTGCACGAAATCACTGTCTTCGCTGGTAGATCCAAGATTATTGTTGCAACAAGC
>NZ_JABMCA010000166.1:0-1873 GCF_014706005.1 Actinomadura sp. RB99
GGCGGTGCGGGCGTCTCGGGCGGCGGAGGCGTCTCGGGCGGAGGCGCGTGCGTGGGCGGCGGGGCGTGCGTCGGCGGCGGGGCGTGCGTCGGCGGCGGTGGCGCGGGCTTCGGCGGCGGCTCCGGCGCGGGGGCCGGCGGCTTCACGCAGCCCGGCGCGCCCGGGCCGACGTCCACGTGGACCAGCCCGTCGATGCACACGCTCACCCCGCCGCCGCCCTGCCCGGTGACCGTGACCGAGGACGAGGACGACGGGTCGGGCGAGGGTTCGGCCGACGCGCAGGTCGGCAGCGCCAGCGTCCCCGCGAGCGCGCCGCAGATCGCGGCGGGCAGCAGCGGCAGGCGGCGCATGCTCAGCCACCTCCGGAGATGCGCCGCAGTTCCGCCGCCGCGCCGGTGAACGCGTCGGGATGGACGGCGAGGCCGCCCCGGAACACGTGCGCGATGTCGAAGACCAGGTAGACGCCGGCGGCCAGCAGCCCCGCCATGAGCGCGAGCGGGACCAGCGTGAGCCCGCGCGGCCTGGCGCCGGCGACCAGGGGCAGCAGCATCACGACGACGCCGGTGAGCACGGTGACGGCCAGCAGCCCGACCGGCGGGGTGGTCTTGGCGTCCATGGCCCGCTGGTGGCGGGCGGCGGAGATCTCGGTGAGGTGGTCCAGGACGGAGCCCTGGGCGTTCTGGAGCTCGTCGGTGGGGGTCTTGACGGCCATCACCTCGCGACGCAGGGCGTCGAGCTTCGTCCACCCCGCGGCGCTGAGCCGGTCGTGGTCGCGCATCAGCCGCCATTCGGGACCGCGGACGAGCTGCACGTAGTCGCGGAGCCCGGCCTGGATCTGCTGGGCGTCGGCGGCGGGCAGCCGGGACGCCGCCCAGTACGCCTCGACGACCGCCTGGCTCTCGGCGTAGGTGTTGGACCGGGCGGAGTCGGCCGAGGTCCACGGGACCACGATGGCGATGGCGAACGCGAGCAGGAACAGCGCCGACAGCATCGCCCCCGTGTGCGCGGTGGTGGGGCCGTCGGGGTCGGGGTCGTCGACGCCGTGCCGCCCCCGCCGCACCAGCCGGCTCGCGAGGATCACCACGATGACGGCGCACACGGCGGCCGCAATATAAATGATCATGCCCCTCCAGAACCGGACGTGCGCGGGCGGAGCCGGGTCCCCGCCCGCATGCCACTGTCGGTGATTGTAATTTCACGAAACGTGTCCGGTCTCTGGTTTCCCTTTGGTCCTCACCTGGAAGTGAGCCCGGCGTCCGGGCCGGGGAGCAAAGGCTGGCCCCGGACGGGCTTTCGCCCGGCGGGGGAGCGCGTCCGCGGGCGGGGAAGGACTGGAGGGGAAGGTGCGGCGTACACCCGTGGCCGCAGTATCCGCTGTTAGTTCTTGCGATTTGTGGTTCAGATGCCGGAAGATCTCCGGTAGAGAACTCGCATAGAAGGACGATTGTCGGTAACCGGCCTGAGAGGGGCGGCAGCGTGAGGGGAGACGGCAATGGCGCCGCAGGGAAAGCTGGACCTCGATCCGCAGGTGGTGGCCGCCGCCCGGCGGCTCGCCGCCCGGGCCGCGGAACCGATCATCCGGATGGCCCGCTCCCACACCACCGTCTCGGTTGAGCGGGCGCTGCTGCGGCTGGCCGGGCTGACCGGCGCCGACGACGAGGGCCGGCCCTGGGCCAACCACCTCGCCGACGCCGTCCGCGACCAGGTCGGCCTGGAGCACGGCCTCGCCCTCCCGGTGTGGGACGCGCTGCTCACCGGGCCGCACCGGACCCTCGGCGACCTCGCGCAGGCCGCCGCCCGCGGCCGCGTGTCGTTCCGGCTGCCCGCCGGCACCGACGCCGCGCACGCCCGCGAGGCCGCCACCGCCGCCGCC
>NZ_JABMCA010000167.1:0-1804 GCF_014706005.1 Actinomadura sp. RB99
TGCTCGCGACGACCGCCGCCGAGCGGGATGAGGCGCAGCGCCTCGGCGGGCGCTACCGCATCGGCCTGGAGCAGGCCGAGCAGCAGATCGCGGCCGTCCGCGCCGTCCACCCGCGCGAGCGGCGCTTCGGCCGCTGGGTGTGCGGATCGTGCGTGGCGTGGGACGGGCAGACGGTGCCGTGGCCGTGCGCCACCGTCGCCGCGCTCGGCGAGGTCACTGGCACGGCGGACGAGCCCGCGATCCCGGCCGACGACGGCCTGACCGCCGAGGGGCGGGCGGCGTGGCGCGCGAGCATCGTGAACGACCTGGCCCGCGCGATCTCCGACGCCGAGGTGCGGCTGACGCTCGGCGAGGCGGCGCACTGGAGCATTCTCGGCGAGGACGGCCGCGACCGGTACCGGCGCTCGGCGCGGCACCTGCTGAACAGCCGTACGTCGCTGGCCGTCGGCGGCAACCTCGGCACGGCGGACGTAGACGGCGGTGATGGCCGGTGACCGCCGCGCGCATCGAGCAGCTCGCCGCCGTCCTCGCGTTCCTGGTCGTCCTCGCCGTCCTGCTGGTCGGCGCGGCGCGGGACGCGCGGGTCTGCCGGCGGCGCGAGCGCGACGCGCTGGTCGCCGCGATGCTCGCGCAGCGGTTCGAGCTGGACGCCGACCTCGCCCACGCCATCGCCATCACCGGCGGGACCGACGACGCCGTCCGCGCGGAACAGCTCCGCGAGTGCGCCGCCGCCGTCCGCGCCGCGTTCGCCCCCGGCGCCCCGGCCACCGCGAAATAGGCAGGCGGCCGGGCGCGACCCAACCGCGCCCGGCCGCCCCGAAGGAGGATCCCATGTCCAGACCCGCCCGGACCGCCCCGCCGCCCGCCGTCGCCCTGGCGCCCGTCCGGGAACGCCGCTGCCGCCCGTGCGGCAAAGTCCGCTACGCCACCGAGGCCCGCGCCGAGGCCGTCATCCGCTACCTCGCGACCCTCGGCGTCGGCACCCACCGCCCCATCCGCGCCTACCGCGCCGCGTGCGGATGGGTCCACCTCACCAGCCAGCCCGCCCCCCGCTGGACCACCACCATGAAGGGACCCCGATGACCCAGCGCACAGTGAACGTCAGCATGGTGATCGCCACCGACCTCACCCCCGAGGACGTGCAGCTTCGCGTCCTTGCTGCGATCAGCGACCGGTTCGAGATCCGGCACACCAGCGTCATCGACATCGTGGTGTTGGCGCAGCTCAACCGCGAGGTCGAGAAGCGCGGCGGCGACCGCCGCCCCGCCCTCTCCGACCTCAAAGACTCCGGCGCGATCGAGGCGGACGCGGACGCGGTGATCCTGCTGCACCGCGAGGACGCCTACGACCCCGAGTCGCCGCGCGCGGGCGAGATCGACCTCATCCTCGCCAAGTCGCGCCACGGGCCGCAGACCACCGTCACGTGCGCCTACCAGGGCCATTACTGCCGCATCGCGGACATGGCCCGCCACATCCCGCCCGAGTACCGGCCGCCCATCGAACGCGGCCACCTCGTCGCCCTCTGAAAGGAACCCGCATGATCAACGCGAACCGGCGCTACGAGGCCGTCTTCAAGCGCCCCACGGACGGCCCGAACCCGGCCCGCCCCCACTAATTCGAGAACGTGCCCGTCGCGGCCTGGACCGACGAAGGCGAACCGCTCGTCGTCGCGGCGGGCATGCTGCGCCGCGCGGCCTTCATCGCCGGGTTCGAGGGGGTCGAGGAAGGGCGCGGCCCGGTCGTCGCGGCCCTGCCCGGCACCGGCTACTGCGCCGGCTACCGCAGCGACGACGGCCTCATCCGA
>NZ_JABMCA010000168.1:0-1784 GCF_014706005.1 Actinomadura sp. RB99
CCACCGTCCGGGGCATCCGGGGCCCAGGCGTCCCACGCGGCGTTCACGTTGGCGAGCGCGCCGACTGCGGGACGGTCGGCGCGCACCTGGCGGCCGGACGGCACCGATCGGTTGCGGGCGAGCATCAAATATTCCTGTCCGAGGTTCGTGTATTGCGGGTTCCGGCCGAGCAATTGCGCGGCCTCGACGACGAGCTGCGGATCGCGGCCCTCGGCGAGCAGCTCTTTCGCCTGCTTTCCGAGTCGCTTGATCAGGCTTGTCGTCGGCCTTTCTCCGGTCGTGTCGGTCATCGAGTCCACGTACGCGGCGACGGCGGTCCCGGCGTTGATCTCCGGGGCGTCCGCGCCCCCCGCCGGAGGCGGCTCGTTCTGTTCTTCGTCGAAAAGTGCGGGTGTGCTGGGGGCAGGACCGTGATCACCTTCCTGTTGGTGATCTCTGTATGTGGTGCGACCCCCGGGTGTCGCGCTGAACGGCTGTCTGCGCGACGGTGGGGTGTCGCGCTGACGGTTCTCAGCGCGACGGTTTCCAGCGCCCTGAAAACCGGCCTCAGCGCGCTGGGGATCGTCGCGCTGAGAACCGTTCTCAGTGCGACGATCAGGCGTCGCGCTGAAGTGGGCGGGGAGCGTCGCGAGATAGACGGCCGTCTGTCCTTTCTGGCCGCGCACCAAGCGCACCAGGAATCCGGCCTCGACGGCCGCCGTGATCCGTTCGTCGATCCGCCGCTCGGACCGCGCGAGCCGGGCGGCGAATTCCCGTCTAGGCACAGAGACCCTTCCGTCGTCAGCCATTTCGAGAGCGAGCGCGAGAAGCGCGACGCGCGTCGTGTCGGTGATCAGGCCCGTGCGCAACACGGCGTCGATCCACCGGCCTCGGTGCGTGCCGTCCGCCACTCGGGTCCTCCTGTCGATCGGTCGGGGAGGTGGGGCGGCCGGAACCGCCCCACCGTGGAGCGGCGGGCTACTCGCTGGCGGCGCGGAACTTCCGCTCGTCCTCCGCGTGGTGCCGGATCGCGGCGCCGAACGCGGCGGCGCCGGGGCCGGACGCCAGGACGTGGATGTCGCGCGCGGCCCAGAGCGCGGAGCCGATCTCGCGGGCGGCGGCGGACACGTCGTAGCCGCCGGGCCGGTCCAGGTGTCCCCGGACCAGGACGTAGGCGGGCCGGTCGTCGCCCGCGACCGATCGGACGGCCTTGCGGGCGACGTCGGGGTCGAGGAACCCGTCGGCGCCGACCGTGATCTCGACGAGCGCGCCGTCCCCGGCCGCCGGGGCGGCCGGACGTCCGGCGACGGCGGCCGTCGCGAGGCCGACCATGAACCGCAGCGCGTCGGCGAGCTGGTTCGCCTCGGCCGGGGTGAGCGCGATCCGGACGGGCTCGTCGGTCCGTCCGACCTCGATGCGCGGGCCGCACTCGCGGTAGTGCTGCGTGAGGTAGACCCGGACCTCGTCGGGGTCGTACTCGTCGAGCAGCGAGCGTCCGGGCGCCGCCGTGTCGCCGGGCGCGGCCGACATCGGCACGCACGCTTCGGCGCTCCAGTGGACCCGGTCGGGGTAGGTGTGGCTCTCCTCGTGGCTGCTCTGGCACCACTGCGGGCACGAGCCCGTGAGCCACGTCGGCGGGACAGCGAACGAGGCCGTGTTCTCGACGGTCGGCGTCATCGGTCCGACTCCTTCCGGCCCGCGTCGCGGCGGGCGATCGACTGCGCGAGCGACTGCGCGAGCAGGTCTTCGGGCTCGGCCCGCCCGGCGAGCCGGGCGGGCGTGTGGGCAGGGCAGCGCGGGCCGAC
>NZ_JABMCA010000169.1:0-1730 GCF_014706005.1 Actinomadura sp. RB99
GGTCGGCAGGTCCGAGTACGACACGTCGCGGTCGATGACCCCGAAGCCCTTCCGGCCCGGCATCGAGACGTAGCCCTCGCCGCTGGTGAAGTCGAGGACGTCGCCGGACGGCGACGTCCACGTCACCCGCTTGGGCGACAGCGACGGCGGCGGTTCGGCCGGTCCGCCGCCCGGCGGTGTCGAGGTCCCGACGAGGATGGGCACTGCGTTACCTCCTGCGCCTGGAGCGCGCCGCGCGCTCGGCCTGACGGATCCCGCGCATCACGTCCTGCGGCACCCGGTAGCCGTCCACCCCGTGCAGGTGCAGCTCACCGACGAGCGGTCCGCCGCTGGCGCCGCCGAGCGCGGCGGCGGCCATCGCGGTCACCTGCTGCTCGCCGACCGGCTCCGGACGGCCGAGCCCGTTGTGGACGAGGGTGTAGCCGGGCTGCAACATGCCGCCGTCGTCGAACGACAGCGCTGCGGGCTTGAGGTAGGACGGCTTCCTGCTCTTGGGCGTCGGGACGCCGAACGTGCGCCGGACGCCGTCCGCCAGGCGCTTGCCGAGCCGGTCCATCTCCGTGTCCAGCGCCGCCTTCTGGTCGTACAGGCCGGTCAAGAAGCCGCGACCCGCGCCCTTCCCGCTGTCGTACAGCGCGTCGGCGGCGGTGTTCCCGAGCTTCCCGGCGGCCTTGTTGATGGCGGCCTGGTTCCGGTTCATCTCGGCGATCGTGGAGCTGTTCCCGGCCAGCAGCGTCGCGGCGATGCTGCCGCCGTCCGCCGCGCCCATGTCCACGATCTGCCGCAACAAGTCCTTGGACAGGCCGCGCTTGGACAACTGGGTGATCTGGCTCGCGAACGTCGTCAGCGTGCTCGCCCGGTCGCCGAGCCCCGACGCGATATTCGCGGCGCTGCCCTTGTTGCTCAGCCCGGACAGGCTCGCGAACTCGCGCGCCGAGCTGGTGACGGTCTTGGCGTACTCCTTCGCCGCCGCGATCTGCGGCGCGATCGACGCTGCCCTACTCGCCGCCGCGCTCATCGCCTTCTGGATCGCGCTCGACCAGGCGAGCAGCCGTTTCTCGGCCGCCCCGCCGAAGTTCTTCTTGATCTGGCTGTTCAGGCGGGTGAAGTAGGCCGCGAGCTTGGTCGTGCTGCTCAGCATCGCGTCGGTGATCTGCTTCAGCAGCGCCGAGCCCGCCGTGCGCCGGGCGGCCGGGCTCGTCGTCGCGCCGCCGGACGACCCGGACGACAGACGGCCGCCCTTCGCCAGTGTCGTTACGGCCTCGGCGCGGCCGGTGCCGTTGAACGCCATCGTCCAACCGGGCTGGAGCAGCCCACCCTGGTCGTAGGTCGCGTGCCGCATGTACTGGAGCAGCGGCGACCGCCGGTCGCCCCGGTCCAAGTTGCGTTCCTTGTACGCGCGCAGGTCCTCGGCGCGCTGGTCGAGCAGGCCCCCGCGCGCCATCGGCCGCAAGATCGCCGACTGCCCACCGCGCACGCCGCGCCGGACGGTCGGGCCCTCGTTGCCGCCGATCGTCTCGTACCGGCCGCCGCCGAGGTTCTTCGCGATGACGTTGATGTGGCCCGTGCCCCGGTAGGCGCCCAGGTCACCCGGACGGCCCTCGGCCTGCCCGACGTGCTTCATGCCGGAGACGTAGGACGCGACGGCGGCGGACGGGTACCCGCCGTAGCGGTCGCCCGCGCCCACCTGCTTGATCGCCTCGCTCACGAACATGGCGCACCACGGCGCG
>NZ_JABMCA010000017.1:0-153964 GCF_014706005.1 Actinomadura sp. RB99
GCTGCGCGCCGACTCCAGCCGACGCAGCTCGGCCACATCTCCATCACGTAATGCCAGAGGGGCAGCGGTTCGCATACTCCAGTCTCTCAAACAGAAAGAAACTTTTCGAGCGAAACACTAGTGGCTTCCGCGTCACCCGGACCGCATCCTCCCGCGTTTCAAGGACTGACCCGTCATCACGGGCTTCGAGCAGCCCCTCTGGAGCCGAATGCGCCGGGCGTGCTCGATCAGGCCCTGCGAATCGCTTGCGCGAGGAGCCGCTGACCTTTGGTCGTGGGGTGGATGGTGCAGTCGCTGCTGGAGAGGGGGATGGTGAGCCCGGCGGCACATGTGCCGCCGCCGGCGCTCATCGCCGTCCGCCGGAACGCCTCGAACCCGTCCGCGATCGAGCCCGGTATTTCTGGGCCACTGCTACGACAGCCGCGCTCAGTTGCCGTGTCGCCGTCACTACCCCTCGTCGCCGTAATCGGTCGTGTAGTTCGTCAGCAGGACGATCTTGTACGCATACCGCCCTTCGCCGCGGAGTCTCCCGATAATCTCCGCGACGTTCACGGCGGCGCGTTCGGTCATGCGTTCCAGTTCCGTACGGCCGCGCTACCCGTCACCAGCCGCATGTGCGGATGCGCCCTCAGATAGTGCACCGCGAATGCCAACTGACTGCCCCCGTACTTCACATGGGCCGGTAAGAACGTGCGATATCCCACGGGCACGCCCGCGATGTTCTGGCATCCGTTGCTCTCCGCGCGAGCTGGATGAGGCTTCCGGCCGTCTCTCCGGGGCGTGTTGACCGGATGCCCGAGCAGTTCGGGATATCCCGCGGGCCGCGACGGATCCAGGTAATCCTGGACGGGCGTGATCTGAGGAGGCCGATATCCGGACGCCACGGAATCTCCCAGGGCCAGGTAACCCGTCGCGCTCTGACCCGCGTCCGATCCTGACGCCCATCCCGCGCGCAACAGGCCGCGATGGCGAGAGCGACGGCCGCGTACGGACGCCATGACTTCTTCGACGTGACGCTCATCGCGTGAGTGAACCGTTCAGGTGTCTCTGACGGCTTGTGCGCCCGGCCGGGTCCGTGGCGGATGGTTGGGCCCGGGCTCGACCTGCGGCGGCTGCCCGCCCCTTCCGAGCCATGATGCAGGTCGCACCCGAACACGCTGACCAGAAGGCCCGACGCATCCGTCGCGGCTCGCACGACGGGCGAGGGGCTCGCGCGGGGGGCGGTGGGCGCAGGATAGGCGGAGCCCGCGAACGCGGTCGGCATTCTGGCGCTGGTCGCCGGACACGACGTCGAACCGGCCGACGGTTCCGACGGCCGCGACGGACGCCGGCGCATCACCGACGGCACCGCCCCGGACCGGATGATCTCAGTCGTCGCCCCCAGGCCAGACACGTCCACAAGACCCGAAGCCACCGCCAGGACGGCTTCAAGGCCCACCTGGCCGTCGAGCCCGAGACCGGCCTTCTCACCGTCGTGACCCCGCGGCCGGGCGCCGGGGCCGCCCATCACGAGCCCGTCGTCGGCCTGGACCTGCTCGCCGCCGAGCAGGAATCGGTACAGGTCTTCGGCGACACCGCCTAACGTCCGCCACGCCTTCACCACCGCCGGGCACACCGCCCTTTATCAGACTCTGGCCGGTGGTTCTCCGGCTGCCCAGTCCTGCTAGCTGTTCTGTCTCCGAGAGGGTGAGACGGGCACCGTCTCGCCGGATCCGACGGACGGGCCGGAGGCGAGGTCGAGGAGCGTCATCTTGTCGTGGTCCGGGCTGCCCGGCGGCGCCATGTAGATGACGAGGCGCTGCCCTTGTGCGCGGTTGAGGGACAGCCCTTCGTGCGAGAGCGTCATCGTGCCGACCTCCGGGTGTCGGAGCGTCTTCTCGCCGTCGCCGATCGTGTGCACCTCGTACCGCTCCCAGAGCCGGTTGAAGTCGGGACTCTTGACGATGAGCTCACCTACGAGTGCGGCGAGATCCGGGGCATCCGGATCGCTGCCAGCGATCGCCCGCAACTGGGCGACGCACCCCTTGGCCTTCTGTTCCCAGTCCGCCCACAGCTCGCGGGCAGCTGGGTGCAGGAAGATGTACCGCACGGTGTTCCGCTGCCGCTCCGGCCAGTCGGCGATGCCATGGAGCAGCCGCAGCCCACCGGGATTGGCCGCCAGCAGGTCGTTGGTGCGGCTCACGACGTACGCCGGATTGGGCCGGAGCGTCTCCAGAAGCTGCGTGACGGTCGGACGGACCCGCCGTGACGGCAGGGGACGGGGCTCAGGCGCGCGCCGCGCCGCGCGCGCCGCCAACTCGTGCAGGAAGCCGCTCTCCTCCTGGTTGAGGCGGAGCGCTTCGGCCAGCGCCTCGACCACGGAGGGGCTCGGATGGGTCTCCTTGCCGCGTTCCAAACGTATGTAGTAGTCGATACTCACACCGGCCAGCGCCGCCACCTCCTCCCGACGCAGACCTGGCGTACGGCGCGTGCCGGTTCCGGCGGGCAGCCCGACGTCAGCCGGGCGTACGTCGCCACGGCGAGCCCGCAGGAACTTCCCGAACTCGGTCATGTCGTCATTCTGCCAGCGTGTGGTCAGTGTCCAGCCCGGAGCCTGGCCCTGCTGCACCCACCTCTGGCGCACCCCGGCAGATCACGGTCTGCCTCGCCCTCGCGAACTTCACCAGCCTGGACGGATGACCACTCTTGAACCAGCCCGCGCCTCACAGGATGCCCGGCAACGCACGGCCGCACCGAAGCTGATCCTGGCGACCACGTTCATGGGCATCTTCATGCTCAACCTCAACACCATGGCCATGAACGTGGCGCTGCCTGGGATCGGGCGGGACTTCGGCGGCAGCACGGCGGGACTGCAATGGATCGTGGACGCCTACACGCTGATGTTCGCCGCACTGCTGCTTTCCGCGGGCGCGCTCTCCGACCGCATAGGGGCGAGCCGCACGTTCGGCGCCGGCGTCGCGGTCTTCACGGTCGCCTCGGCGGCTTGCGGACTGGCGCCGGGGCTGGGCGAGCTGATCACCGCCCGCTTGATCCAGGGGAGCGCGGCGGCGATCATGCTGCCCTCCTCGCTGGCCCTCGTCCGACAGGCCTTCCCGGACGCGGCCGAACGGGCACGGGCCATCGCGCTGTGGACCGTTGGCGGAGCCGTCGCGGTTGCCGCCGGCCCGGTGGCCGGCGGGATGCTGTCCAGCATTCTGAGCTGGCGGGCGATCTTCATCGTCAACCTGCCCGTCGGCATCGCCACCCTCGCGGTACTGACCCGCACGGAGCGCTCGCCGCGCCGTACCACGCCGCTCGATCCGTACGGCCAGCTCACGGTGATCGTCGCGCTCGCGGCGCTCACCTTCGCGGTGATCGACGGAGGGGAGAACGGCTTCGGCGAGCCCGCGGTGCTGGGCTGCCTGGGGCTCGCCGCAGCGGCTACGGCCGCGTTCATCATGATCGAGGCACGTACCGCCGCGCCGTTGGTCCCGCTCGACCTCTTCCGCTCGCGCACGGTGACGGTTTCGGTCGCGATCGGCTTCGTCGTCAATGCCGCGTTCTACGGGCTGGTGTTCGTGCTGAGCCTGTTCTTTCAGGACGTTCTGAACCTGTCCGCCATGGCCGCAGGGTTGATGTTCCTACCGATGATGGCCGTGATCGCCGGAGCCAACCTGGCCTCGGCCAGGGCTGCGGGACGCTTTGGGCCGCGGATGCCGATCGCCATGGGACAAGCCATCCTCGCGCTGGCGATGTTCGGCCTGCTCTGGATCGACGAGGACACCAGCAGACCAGTGATCGCGGCGATGCTCATCCCGGTCGGCCTCGGTCTAGGCTTCTTCGTACCTTCCCTGACCGCCATCCTGCTGAACGACATCGCCGCAGATCGGGCCGGAATGGCCGCCGGGATCCTGAACTCCTTCCGCCAGACGGGCGGCGCGCTCTCCGTGGCCGTCTTCGGAGCCTTGGCCGCGGACCGGGGTGAGTTCATTGTGGGTCTGCGGGTCGCCTTGTGCGTCGCGGCTGTGATGCTGATAGCCACCACGGCCGCTGCACTCATGCTGCCGCGCGGCCGTAGTTGACGGGACGTGACGAGGATGTCTGGCGCGAGGCCTGGTGATGAACTCAACCCGAGGGAGCCGGGCGGCCCGAGGCTGGGCGGTCAGTTGCGGGCGACGGGGCGTGTGAGCAGCTTCAGGTAGCGATCTACGGCGGGAGTGTTAGAGCCTGTTAGCGGACGGTTTGGGTGGGTCGCGTTGCGGGTCTGGAGACCGAATAGGGCTTCTGGTAGTCGAGGGCGTGTCTAGCCCACCCAAGCGCGGGTGTGGGCCAAGCTGCGCCGCATCATCCTGGACGAACTGGGCGCGGCCGGCGAGTTGGGCTGGTCGCGGTGCGTCATCGACTCGGTCAGTGTCCGGGCTGCCAAAAGGGGGGAGCTGACGGGCCCGAATCCTGTCGACCGCGGCAAGGACGGGTCGAAGATCCACGTGCTGGTCGACCGTGCCGGTCTGCCGGTCTGTGTCGGGATCTCAGCGGCCAACACTCACGACGAACTCGGGCTCGAGCCGTTGGTGCGCAGCATTCCGTTGGTGCGCAGCATTCCGCCGGTCCGCACCCGGCGCGGGCGACGGCCTCGCTGTCCCACAAAGCTGCACGCCGACAACGGCTACGACTATGGCGACCTGCGCAGATTCCTGCGCGACCGCGGCATCGTCGGGCGGATCGCCCGGCGCGGTGTCGAACGCTCGGACCGACTCGGCCGACACCGCTGGTGGTCGAGGGCACGATGTCGTGGCTGAACGGCTTCCGCCGCCTGCACCGCCGCTACGAACGCAAACCCGAACACTTCCTGGCCTTCGCCAGCATCGCCGCCGCCGCCCCCCACCTGCCACCGCCGCCTCACCAAATGAGACGACGTCTTAGAGGACTGGAGCCGGGGATCGGAGTTGGAGAACAGGCCGAGGGAGCGGAAGCGATGGTCACGTCCAGCGGAGTGGTGTAAGAGTTGATCTCCGCGTGATCCTGTTTCTGCAGGTTAAGCGGTGGGTTCCTGCTGGTCGGTCGCGGGGTCGGGTGTGGTGCCGTCGATGACGCGCAGGCGGGCTTTGGCGAGGAATTCAAGGCCCATGTAGCGGCGGGCCTCGGTCCACTCATCAGTCTGTTCCATCAGGACGGCGCCGACGAGGCGGACGATCGCGGCCCGGTCGGGGAAGATCCCGACCACATCGGTCCGCCGCCGGATCTCCTTGTTCAGTCGCTCTTGTGGATTGTTCGACCAGATCTGCCGCAACAGTTGGCGCGGGAACGCGGCGAAGGCCAGCAGATCCGGCTTAGCCTCGTCCAGATGCAGTGCCGCATCCGGGTGCTTGGCCTGCAGGCTGTCGACAACGCGGGCGTGCTGGGCGTGGACCTCCTCGGCGGCGGGCTGGTCGAAGATGGTACGCACCAGCGTCGTCACCCACGGCTGCGCCGACTTGGGCACGCGGGTCAGCAGGTTGCGCAGGTAGTGGGTGCGGCACCGCTGCCACGCGGCCCCGGGCAGTGTCGATCCGATCGCCTCGACCAGCCCACGATGGGCGTCGGAGATGACCAGCTGGACGCCGGACAGACCGCAGGCGACCAGCCCGCGCAGGAATGCCATCCAGCCGGCGCCGTCCTCGGCCGAACTCACCTCGATCCCGAGGATCTCGCGGTGCCCGTCGGCGTACACACACGCTGACCAGGGCCCGCTCGGCCCGCGCCGCTCCAGCAGCCACTCGGGGAAGTAGGACCCGCTGCGCAGTTCGGTATCGCCAGCTCGACGGTGCCGGCACGGGTGTCCCAGTCCCTGGACCGGTAGCCGTTGCGGCGATTGACCCGCTCGTCCGAACGGGTCCCGTAGTCGGCCCCGCAGACCGCGTCGGCCTCGGCCGACATGAGCGCCTCGGCCATCGTCTTGACCATCGACCGCAACACATCGGACTCACACGCCCGGATCTGCTCGGCCAGCCAGCCCGCAGGGTCCACACTGTTGTCCACGGCCATCGCGTTTCTTCTCCTTCGGTTCTTGGTCGATTTCGAAGGATCACGCGATGGCCGTCTCACGTCACGATGCCACGCCCTCTGACGAGGTCAAACTCATACACCACCTCCGCGGACGCAACCGAGGCGATCGATGGCTAATCGATGGTGTGGCCGCCGTTGACGGTGATGCGTTCTCCGGTAATGAAGGCGGCGGCGTCGGAGGCGAGGAAACAGACCGTGGCAGCGACGTCGTCGGGCGTGCCCATTCGGCCGAGGGGAACACCGGCCCGGTAGGCCGTCAAGTCTTCGGCGCGGGCGTCGGCATGCCGCTCGACCGGGATCCAGCCGGGGGCGACGAGGTTCACCGTGATGCCCAAAGGACCTAGCTCCCGCGCCCACGAGCGGGTCAGGCCGATCTGGGCGCCCTTGGCCGCAACATAGGCGGACATGCCAGGCAGGGCGCGTTCGAAGATATCAGAGCCGATCTGGATGACGCGACCGCCTCCACCGGCCTTCATCCCAGGTAGGACGGCCTGCAACAGCAACGTTGGGCTCTTGACGAAGAATCGTAGCTGGTCCAGATGAGCCTCCCAGGTCAGATCCTCCACCGCGACAGTCGGCTGCGGACCGGTCGCATTGACCACAAGGACGGTGACCGCGCCGAGCCGGTCCGTCACCTGTGCGACCAGATCGGTCACGGCGGCCTCCTCGGTGACATCGGCGGCGAACGCCTCGGCACGGCCGCCCGCGGCGCGGATATCCTCGGCCACCCGGCGGGCTTGATCGGCCCCAGAGCGGAACCCGATGGCCACAGCCCAGCCATCGGCGGCCAAACGCCGCGCAATGACAGCACCCAACCCTCGGGATGCCCCGGTGACAAGCGCAACTCCCTCTTCCGTGGCTACGAACCCCCGCCGCTAGTTGTACTGATCACGAACGTCGATGACGCCGGTGGATGTCTGGTGAGCGAGGAAGGCCTCCGATGTGGTGGAGGTGTCTAGGGCCCCCACCGCGGCGGAGGTCTTCGTGCCCCACCGTAATGCCCGGCTGACCATGCATGGCAGGCTCCTGCTGATCCAACGGGTGCAGGCCGGACATACCATCACCCGCGTCAACAACCCTACTGGATACAACACCTAAAGGCTGTCCCGTAACGTCAGGCGATCAAGATCGTTGATCTTGGCGTGGGAGCGGGTGATCAGGGCCGATCGGGACGAGTGGGTACCGGTGTTCACCGGCCTGTCGGTGCGGCAGTTCCGGCGTCTGGTGCGGATCGTTGCAGGTCGGGGCGGTGAGCAGACCGGGACCGGGCGGCGGTGGAGCCTGCCGCTGGCCGACCGGGTGCTGTTGATCGCGGTGTACTACCGCACCAACCTCACGCTGCGGCAGGTTGCAATGCTGTTCGGGGTGTCCAAGTCCGCCGCGCACCGCGTCGTGGACCACCTGGCGCCGCTGCTCGCACTGGCCCCGGTCACCCGCCGGCACAGCCCGGACACGGTACTGATCGTGGACGGCACACTCGTCCCCGTCCACGACCGGACGGTCACCGCCTCGTCCAAGAACTACCAGTACTCGGTGAACATGCAGGTCGTCATCGACGCCAACACCCGGCTTGTGGTCGCGGTCGGACGTCCGGTCCCGGGCAATCACAACGACTGCACCGCCTTCCGCGACTCCGGCGCGGACCGGGCATGCAGGGGTGCGCACGTGATGGCCGACGGTGGCTACCAGGGAAACCGGCAGGTCATCATGCCCTACCGGCGGCCCCGCGACGGCGGCGAACTGCCCGCCTGGCAGCACGCACTCAACACCGTCCACAAACGGGTGCGCGCCCGCGTCGAGCACGCCTTCGCGCACATGAAGTGGTGGAACATCCTGCGCAACTGCCGCCGCAAACGCGACGGCGTCCACCACGCCACCCACGGCATCGCCCTCATGCGCAACCTGGCGCGGAGCTTCCGGGCTGTGGTTCCTGGACGATGTGGGCGTGTCTGCGGAGAGTCTAAGGTGGGGGCAAGGGGCCGTCGAGCACGCGGTCGACGGCGCGTCTGGCGTCGACGACGCCGTGGCCATAGACGGGATTCGGCCATTGCCAGCCGGGGTCCGGCACATTGTGGCTTGCCGTTTCCTCGATGATCTGCTTTACCTGGCGGGGCGTCAGGTTGATGTTGCAGGAGTAGAGCAGGGCGGCGACGCCGCTGACGAAGGCGGCGGCAGGTGAGGTTCCGTCGACTTCGGCATACTGCGGTGAGCCGAAAGTCGCGTACAGGTTCAGCGTCTTTATGTGCGATCCCGGCGCACTGACGCTCATGTGATTTCCCGTGTTCTGCTTGAACCATTGATAGCCCGGCTGGGTCATCGCGCCGACGGCGATGACGCCGTCATAGGCGGCGGGATAACGCGGCGCGTTGGTCGCGTCATTTCCCATTGCGGCCACGACGGTGGTTTTTGCCTGCAGGGCGTAGTTCACCGCGTCCCTGAGATGCTTCAGGTCACCGATAAGGCTGTTCAGGCTCACATTCGCCACATGGGACCACTCGCCGGCCCACTGGATCGCCTTCGCCATCTCGTCGGTGTTGCATCCGGCTCCGGGCTGGCCGCCGGGAGTGTTCGTTCGGCACACGCACCGGGCCGTGAGGATCTTCCCGGCCCAGGTCACCCCAGCGATGCCGACACCGTTGTCGGTCACCGCGCCGATGATCCCCGCCATCATCGTCCCGTGCCCGTTCTCGTCCTGAGGGTCGTCGTCGGGTGAGGTGAAATCCCCGGTGCGCACCTCACCGGGCTTCACGGTCGGGTTCTCGCAGAAGTCCCATCCCTTGCCCAGCCGGGGCGCGAGATCGGGGTGGTTCTTGTCGGTGCCGCTGTCGACGACCGTGATCTTCACGGTGTCGGAGCCCTTCTGACGGTCCCAGGCGAGTGGAGCGTTGATGCGATCCAGTCCCCACTGGTCGCCGAACTGGGGATCGTTCGGGTTGACTTCCGGTTGGCCAAGGCCGACCGGCTCCACATTGGAGACGCCCGGGATCGCACCGAGCGCGGTCATCACCGCGTCCAGGTCGGTGTCTTCGGTGAGCCGGATCACGTAGGTCGCGTGCATGGCGTCCAGGAGCTCGGGGTCCACGTCATACGGCTCGATCTCTCCGTAGAGCCTGGTGATCGCCTGCACTGGCAGGAAGGCCAGGACGGCATCGATGATCTCGACGCCGAAACCGGTGAACGTTCCTCCCGCGACGGTGTCCGAAATCAGGGGCGAGACATAGGCATTCAGGTCTTGTGTCAACTCCACCACGATTTTGCCGGGGGCGTAGCCTTCAGCGGGCATGGTCCTCTCCTAAGGATCGGATGGGTGCGCGGGGTTCGACAGAGGAATGGCACCATCTCCGGTGATCATGGGCAGGATGGTGCCGTCGGGTGGCACGACGGCGAGCAGCCAGTGCGCGGCGGGCACCCGCGCGTCGAGGCCGTCCAGCCGCAGTTCCGGTCCCGGGCCGGTCACGGTCGCGAGGGGCCGGCCGGGCGCGGTCGCGGTCAGCGTCCAAGGCCTGGCGCGCGGGTGCACGGTGGGAACCGGCACGATGAGGGCGGCCGTGCCGTCGCCGTTGTCGGTGAAGCCGGGCCTGATCACCACGGTGGGCCGTGGCGCGATCACGGTGAGCGTCGCCGACGGCGCGCTCCATGCGCTCGGTTGCGCGACCGCCGCCGGGGACCAGGTGGGACGCACGACGCCGAAGTCCGGTGTCGCGGACGGGTTCCACGCCGGCTCGTCGGGCCAGGCCACCTCGCACACGTACGACAACGGGGTCCATGCCGGTGTCGCCTCGGACAACGCGTCGTCGAAGACGGCGGTCCACCGCCAGCCCGCGGCGCGATCGGCCGGGTGGTCAGGGCGAAGGCCGATGGTCGTGAGGACCGGCCATGCCGACGGGTCGGCCCCCGCGGCGGATCTGCGGATGCGGGCGCGTACCTCGGTGTCCTTGGTGCCGCTCCGGCGGATGATCGGCGCGGGTGGTGCGTCGCCGACCGGGCGGGTTCCGGGGTAGCTGACGGATACGGTCAGCGACACGGTGGCGTCGTCGTCGGAATGGCGCGTGAGCGTCGGTGCGGGGGGCGTGTCACCGAGCGGGACGGCGACCACGAAAGCCCCACACGCCTTCGACGGCGCTTCGAGGCCGGTGGCGGTCGTCGCCACCAGCTGCATCGCTTGCACAGACTCAAGGCGACCGGGCAGCCGGCATCGCACCCGGAGGTCACCTCCCTGGGCTGTCACGGACGCGCCCGCCAGCTGTGCCATATGCGCCCGCGTCGCCGCGGCGTCGACGATGGTGCGCAGCCAGGCCGCCCGCGACCAGCGAGGCTCGTCGCGGGCGGGCGGCGGGGAGAGCAGTTGCTCGTCGGTGACGTAGAGCCGCCAGGTCACACCGGCCGGCGCGCCAGGTGGCAGCGGTGTCGTCAGGTCGAGTTCGGCGAAGCCATCGGGGCGGCGCTCTCCGCTGAACAGGACCACACCGGCGTGCGCCCGTGAGACGAACGGGCGCGGGTCGTGGGCCACGAACGACGCCGTCCCCGTCGTCGTACGGCCGATCGCGTCGGCTGCGGTGACGGTGCACGTCACGGTGACCGAGCCCCCCGGCGTCGTCGGTGCGGCCGCCGTCTCGCCCGTCCACAGACCTGCGGCGTGAGGGGTGAGGACGACCGGCGACGCCGCACCGGTGAGCTCCGCCTCGACAGCGGTGATCGGCGGTACCGCGGCGGGCGGCTCGGGGAGAGCGACCCGGATCGACAGGGTGCCCGGGACGGCCGGTGCGTCGCCGCCGGGCAAGGGATCGGCGGCGATGAGCTCAAGCGCGACCGCGGGTGCCCGCATGTCCGGCGGGTCGGGCGCATCGCTGGACGTGACGCCGAATTCCGACCATTGCCCCCACATGTCGGCGGCGGCGATCCGCCAGGTGGCGGGTTCTGGCGGGCAGCCGCCGTCGGTGACCGCGACCGCGTCGCGGGCGGTGCGCGGCGCGATGATCGGCTGGCGCCATGCTTCATCCGTGTTGACGAGTTCGTTCAGCGGTACGTCAGGATCGCGTCGCGCGGCGAGGGGTCCCGCTCCGGCGCCGAACACGTTCAGTGTCGCCGTCCACGTCGTGTCGTCGTTGGACGTCCTGCGGTCGCCGGGCACGTCGGCCCAGGGGGCGTCGGGCGGGTCGGGCGGCGGTGCGGCGACGGCGATCGTCCACAGACAGACCACTTCGCGGCCGGCCCGCATCAGCTCGGCGGCTCTCGACTTGAGGTCCTGACGTTCGTGGACGCGATAGAGCGACTCGGTCAGCGCCGGGGCCATCGGGTCGCTCTGCGCGTTGGCGGCGATCTTGAGGTGGCGTTCGTTCCGATCGCCGGGGTGGAGCGCGAACAGCGCCGCGACGGCGAAGCACTCGACGTACTCCGCGCCGGCCGAGGCTTCGACGGGCAGAGTCGTCGCGAAGCCCCACCAGCGTGCGCACGCCGGGTCGGCCGAGGCCGCCCAGAGCCCGACCGTCAGGTCGGCCTCGGCGGTCGCGCCCTGGTTGCCGGGCAGGGGACGGGTGAACCTCGCGGCCACCGGCGGTGTGCCCGTCGCAGGCGCGCTCCACGCGCGCGCGACGTCGGGCTCGAGAGCGGCTGCAGCCGCCTTCGCTCGTCCATAGGCATCGGCCGGCTGCAGCGCGTCGTAGGGCATCGGGGTGTCGGGCACGCCCGCGCCCACACGGTAGGCGGGGTCGGCCGAGGCGAACCGGCCGTCGATCCCGGACCACCATGCACCCTCTGGCAGTTGCGCCCCGATCGCGTCGAGCGGCTCGCTGTCGAGCCATCCGGGATAGAAGACCTCACCGGTGTGGTCGTCGACGCGCAACCCGCTCACGTAGGCCGCGGGTACGAGGTCGGCCGATCCGCCGTAGCGGAGCCCTGGAAGCGGTACCCGGGCGACGAACGCCCTGGGCCTGGTGCAGCGCTCGCTGGTCCGGCCGTCCGCGTCCAGGACGCTCAGTGGCCCGCCGGGTCCCCAGCCGCCGACGAACAGTGCGCGGTCGCCGGTACCCGTCGACCAGAAGTCACCGGCGCCGTTCAGTACCGGCCGCGTCCAGTTCGCCGTACCGGCACGCCATACCGTGAACGGACACACCGGGTATCCGATGAGCGGGGATGGGAATACCCGCAGATGCGTGCCGCGCCGCAGCCACGGGCTCGCGGCCTCGTCGGCCTCGTCGGCGACCAGGCACGACGCCCTGAGCAGCCCCGGGTTGACCCACGTCGGACGCGGTCCGGCGGTCACGGCCACACCTCCCAGGCAAGCGCGGGCACCGCGGTGGACGAGGGCACCGCGAGTGTCGCGGTGCGGCTCGCCGACCAGGTCTTCTTGGACGCGTTGTAGTGCTCGCGCCAGGTAAGGGTGAGCGGCCCGCCTCTTGTCGTCGAGGCCGCGACGAACAGCAGCGATGTCGCGGCGCTCTCCGCTCGGGTCTTGAAGCCCGTGAGCGTGATCTCACCAAGGCGGTCGCCGCGCACAAGGGGCTCCATGGCCTCCAGGAGAACCGCGGCGACAACGTGGCCTCCCGCACCGTCCGGCGCCCACAGCACCGTCGTGCGGGCGGGCACGTCGAGCGGACCGAGTTCGGCGCCGGCCTCGCGCAGTGCCTGCCGTATGGCGCCGTCGCTGTCCTCGCCGGGGTCGGCCACCAACGTGCGCACGCCGACATGGCGGACGTCCGGCGCGGCTTGGTCGAAGCCGAGCACGCGGAACATCTCCTTGGGATCTCTCCAGCGACTCGTACGGAACGAGACCGGCGGCAGCATGCACTCGACGCGGTGCGGCAGCTTCGGCCGGCCGAGGGCGTCCTTGTCGCGGGGATCGATGAGCACCCCTACCTCATAGGCGGCTTCGGGCAGCAGAACCGCGTGGACCTGCGCGTCGGCGGCGTCGCGGGGCCAGGTGCAGCCGGGCTCCAGGCGTGCGACGCCGAGCCGGTCGACGGCCTCGAGGTGATCGAACTGCACCGACGGCACAAGATCGGGCGCGAAGGGCTGCCTGAGAAGCGCGTTGCCGTCCTCCGCCCAGCCTGGAGGAGGGTCGGTCCGGTCGACGACGATCTTCACTTCGTAACCGTAGACACCGGCCACCGACGTGATCGTGCGCGAGGAGAACGTGGCGATGATCGGGTCGTCGAGGAACCACGGGACATCGCCGTGCACCGTGTAGCCGGCAAGGTAGCGCCCGAGCATCGCCGGATGGAACGTCGTGATCGACTGGTACAGCACGTCGTCGGGCGGCCTGTCCGGCGCGTGCTCGGCGATCTTGAAGTGCCGCGCCGTGGTCCCGCCGACCGCCGGTCGCGGGTCGCCGTCCAGTGAGCCGCTCCAGCCGACGTCCAGGCGGTACGTCGTGCCTTCGGTGAACGGGCTCGGTGGCGGCTGCGTCGTGGCGCTCGCATGGGCGTCGGCATCGGCCGCCGCACCGGCGGAGTTGGCGTCCGCCGCGGCCCCGGCGGCGACGCTCGTCACGCCGCCGATGGCGACGATGCCGAGCGCAGGCTGCGTGATCTCCTTGCGGGGGGTCAAGTGGGCGTGCCGGATCCTCACGACGTCGACTGCCTCGTCCTCCCGCCACTCCAGGACGGCCACCGATCCGCCGACGCTCGCCCGCTGCTCGTGGGCGAGCGACCACGGCACCGGGCCGCTCGGCGTATCACTCCAGACTTCGACGCCGGTGAACCCGCGCTCCGACCAGAGCACCAGCCTCGGGGGCGGCCCGACGCGGACGGCCGGCTCCAGCGGCGGTTCGATGACTACCGTCGTGACCGCTCGCCAGCCGAGTTCTCCGGTGAGGACGGCGACGATGTCGGCGAGCGGCAGCACCCCGGGGAAGTCGGGCAGCCCGTCGACGCGGACCGGGTCGACGGACGGTGGCCCGCCGATGACGAGCGCCGACGCGGGTGGCAGCAGCCCCGCGAAGGCACGCACGGCGGGTACCTCGTCCAGCGGTTCGATCGCGGGAACGGACGTCGTCACCCTCGCGTGGACCGTGGAGGCGGTGGCCGGTGCGGGCCGGGCGTCCAATGGCGGCAGACTCCAGCTCTGGCCGCTCGCCGTGGCGCGGCCGCCGACCGCCCAGCCGCCTGCCGGTGCCCAGGCGCGACGGCACCCTCGCTCGTGCGCGTCGACAGGGTTCGCCGGGTCTCCCGCCCCGCCGTCGAGGAGGCTGAGCGACCACAGCGCGGCGTTCTTGGTGAACAGGGCGAGCACGCGGCTGCTCGCCGGTGTCGTCGGCGCCAGCGTGGGGGGCAGCTGCCAGCGAGCGGGCAGTGGACCTGCGAGCGGCGTCGGGCCGCCGCCGCTGACGCGGTGGAGCCCGAGCCCGGTAAGTGACCAGCGTGCAGGGTAGCTCGGGGAGCCGATCGTCCCGTCCGCGGCGGCCACGGTGCCGGGGCCCTTGGTCGCCGAACTCTGGTCGAGGGCGGCATGGAACGGGTCGGACGCGGGACCGAGATACTTCGGGCCCGGCGCGAAGCCGAGCAGCACGGTGCCGTCCGGCCACATCACGGGCGCGCTCGCGGCGTCGGCGGTGAGCGCGCCCGATCCGGCGCCCGCGACGCCGCTTCGGTCGGCCACCGTCGCCGACACGAGCGGGTCCGCGGGCATGTCGAGCTCGCGCCGCTGCTCGGCACCGAAGCCGATGTGCACACAGCCGCTGATCTCGAAGAACCACAGGTCGATGGAGCCGCACGCCTCAAGCTCGGCGTATCTGGTGCCGCCCGGGCCCAACTGCAGTTTCAGGACGGCGTCCAGGCCGAGGCTGAACGGCCCAAGGTGCAGCGCCCCGCGCGCGGTCGCCCGGCCGGCGACGAACAGCGGCCGGGTGCCGACGGCGACGACCGCGCCGACGGAGATACCGGCCCACACAGGCGGGAAACCGTACTTGGCGGAGAACGAGAAGCCGGCCGCGGCGGCGAAGCCGCTCGCCGGCGACTGCGGCACGTCGAGTGGCGGGTCGAACCCGTCGCCGTGGAGCATGAGGAACGCTTCGGCGCCGACTCCGAACACCTCGGGCAGGACCGTGGCCCGGATGGGCCCGCCCCCGCCCCGCCTGCCGTCGGTTCCGATATGGACGAACCAGCCGGCCGGATTCGGAACCGGGTAGCGAGCCTCAGCGGGGACCTGTATCTCCAGCAGCGACCAGTCCGCTCCCGGCGGGAACCGGTACTCGCCCGTAACGCCCGCGTACAGCTCACGAGCCGGGTCGACGACGAGCAGTCCGAGCAGGCTCACCCCCGCCTCGGTGTCCGGTGTCTCCATCACGCCGGCACGCCCGCCCAGCAGCCGCGCGGCGAGCGCCACGTTGATCGCGACGTCGGGAACCCGTACGACGACCCGGCCGAGTGCCGAGAACGCGAACCCGAGATCGGGCAACGTCCCGATCGCCACCGCCGCCCCGAACATCTGGGAGCCGGGAGCCGCCGACGTGTTCGCCCGGTCCGGACGCCACGCGAGCCGCTTCCTGAGGTCGCCTTCGACCCGGGCGTTCCGGTTGAGACCGAGGATCGCCTGGATTCCGAACAGCCCGAGACCGCTGTTGGCCAGCGGCAACGGGGCCGGGAGATCGACCGCGAGGTCGGCGAGCATCGACCGGAACTCGTGCCTGCCGTCGTTCGCCTTCTCGACGGTCAGTCCCGCACTCGCCGCGAGGTTGAGCGGCGTGATGCCGACGCGCAACGCGGCGGCGAACCCGCCGGACGCGTCGAAAGCGAGCCGGCCCTCGCCCGATACCAGGCCCGGCACGTCGACGCGGAGGGAGAACCCCTGCAGCGACACCCTGACACCGTGATCGAGGGTGACGCGCAGCACCGCGCCCGCGGCCTTGACCGGGCCGGCTTCGAACGCGACTCGCAGGTCCAGCTCGAAGAACGACGAGCCGTGGCCCGAGCGCACACCCGCGACCTGCAGCACCCCGGCCGGCCGCGTCACCTCCCACCGCCCGGTGTCCGACACGTCGATGGACGAGCCCGCGAAGCTCAGTGTCGGCATCGCCGAGCCGTACTCCAGCGTGGCGTTGCGGACGGCGACACGCATCGGTGACGCCGTGGCGGCCTTCAGGATCCCGGCGTCGATCGCGCATGACAGGTCCGCCTCATAATCGACCTGGGCCCGATGTGGAGTGGCGAGGTCGAAGCGGACGGCGGTGACCCGGGCACTGCCGGTGCCACCGAGCGCCGTTCCGAGCAGTGCCGCGGTCGCCATGAGCGGCGCAAGCTCGGCCGCGTCCGGCGGATAGGGCGCCGCCGCCGTGTCGCCCGCTGTCGCGGTGGCGAGCACCGCGAGCGCGGCGATCCGCTCGTCGTGACTCGACAGGACGCCATCGTCACCCGACTCGATCGCGATCGTCGCGCCGTACCCGCCCGGGCCGCGCACCAGCCTTGTCCGGACCATCGAGGCGCCGGCGTCGACAACGGCACCCGAGATCCCGCTCGCATCCGGCGGCGAGAACGGGACCGCGATGTCGATCGACGTGGGGAACGGGTCGTGTGCCTGGGACCAGCCGAGCGCGAAGGCGGCCGGCCCGGCCTGCCCGCGCGCGCTGCCGCCGAAGCCCTCGTGATCGGCGTACGCGGTGAACGGGATGTCCAAAGTGCCCGACGAAGGGATGCCGTCCACCTGCAGTGTCCCCCTCACCTCGAGCGAGAGGGCGTCGTCACTGACGTTGATCATCACTGCGGCGATCGTCAGAGCGACCGATACCGGCCCTGGAAGCGCCAGATGTGCCGGGCTCGCCTGGAATTCGATAGGCCCGGGCGCCGACCAGCGGATGCCGGCGGTACTGATGTCAAGGGTGAGGGTGGGACCGTTCACTGCGGTGAGCGTGACCGCGTTACCGGCGAGCGCCGCCGATGACTCGGCACCCTGAAGCGGTATGGCAAGGCGTGCGTTCATCGCGCCGCCCGTGACGGTCACCCCGTGGACCCGGCCCGACACCGGCCCCACCGCCACGTCAACGTCGAACGGCGCGGGCGGCGCGATGCCGGCCGCAGTCGACAACGCCCCGAGGATCCCGGCATCGCCGACCGGCAGGCCCACCAGCAGACCAGCCGCCCGCAGCGCGTCGACCAGCGGCCTCATCGCTCGGCCGCGATCTGACGTGATTCCCCGCCACACTCTGGCCGCCGACGGAACTCAACGGCCATTTCCCGGACGTCCAGTACGGATACGAGCGACTCGAGCGATACAACACCCATGGCTCCGGCCCTTCCGGCGTCCCCAACGCCGCGGTCAAAGCCTACGGACGACATGTACCCTCAGCTCAGATCCGACCACCTTCGGTCACTGCCGACCTCAGGCTTGCAGAAATCGCATCCGTGTGGACTCTGCCGGCAGATACGGGAAGCGCGATCTTCGAATATTCGGCAACCGCCCTGGGCGCGATTCCCTCTCGATCTTGGACCTTTGACAGGGAAATGCCCCCGGCATGAGCCAGGGGCGCCGCATCCTCTCGGGCCAGTTCGCGCCTTTGAGGTAGGTCGCCAGAAGAAGGACCCAGGCACCTCATGGTCGAAGTGCCGCCTCCGAGCCGATAATCGCCGATGATCGGAATATGGGTGGCTGGCGCTCGGGTCGGGTAACGGTCTGATCTTTGGGGCGGGCGCGTGAATCTATGGCTGGAATGTCGAGGCGCGGCGCTGGAGCGCAAGTACGGCCGGCCAGGCGTCGAAGACGGCCTCGGAGCGGGCACGGTTTTCGTGCAGGTCCCAGTACACGGGGGCGATCTGCTCGGGCGTGGCGGTCGGGCTGCCTTCCGGGGCGGCCACGACGCCCTCGCCGATCCAGACGTTGATCGCCACGTGCCCGGCGTACACACCGGTGCCGGCCAGTTCCTTGTTCAGGTTGATCACCCAGTTGCGCAGAGCTGCTTGGGCCGCGTTGGCGTTGCCGAGCATCGGCAGCGGGTCCACCGACCCACCGCCGGTGGTCGCTCCAGAGCGAGCTTCCGCCGATGCAGCCGCTCCCACACGCCCGCCCGGTGCCACTCGGCCAGCCGCCGCCAGCACGTCATCCCCGAACCGCACCCCAACTCCTGGGGCAGGAACTCCCGCACCCTGACGTGCGCGTCATGCTGCCGGACGGCGTCCCGGATGTGCCCGAGCATCCGCAAGCACGGCGCCCGTGGCGCCCGTCGTGGGCGCCGCCTGCCCGGTCGCCATGACCGGCGACGTGTTCCCGACAGGGGCAGGTATCCCCGAACCGCGCGGGTGGACTTCGGCGACGACGACGCAAACCGGACGATCGCGCAGTTACTGGTTGTGGAACTGGACGATGTCCAGGTGCGTCCCCGCCGCAGGCAAATCCCTGGCGATGACCCCGCTGTCGCTCGCGCGCGGGTTCGTCGCAATCATCGACGGGCTGCTGGCCAGCGCGGGCGCCTGAACGCCATCGCCACATCCGCCGGCCGGGGTTCACCTGGCGTGGCGGATGTGGCGACGTCGTCGGCGGCGGGCGAGTCCGTTCGCTGAGTGGTTACAGGACGGCGGTGAGCAGGCTTACGGCGGACTCCTGGCGGGCGATGTCGGCCTGGTCGAACGGGCCCGTCCAGCGCAGGCCGTACTGGTCTGCATTGTTCCGGTCGTAGGTGAAGGCGGAGCGGGCCTGGGTCGTCAGGTAGTTCCGGTACGGGTGGCCGGGGAGCGCGCGGTCGAGTTCGGCGAGGTTCCGCGCGAAGATGCCCTTGAACGCCGCCTGGTCGGAGTTGCACGTGGCGGCGGCCTCGCAGGGTTCGGTGAGGATGCCGCGCGGTGACAGGCCCGGGTCGGTGGTCACGGCGTCGGCGATCCGCCGGGCGGTGGCGAGCAGGGACGGGTCGCCGGTGGCGCGGTGCAGCTCCGTCAGGCCGCCCAGGATCACGCCCTGGTTGTACGTCCAGGTGGTGCCGCCGTTGTTGCCGCAGTTTCCGCTCTGCGTCGCCAGGCCGTCGTTGACCAGGTGGGATCCGTTGATCATCCCGCTGCGGGCGAACCAGCGCCAGGTCTGGCGCGCGTGGGCGAGGTACTTGGTGTCGCCCGGGATCCGGTTGTGCAGGGAGGCGGCCAGTTTGAGGTAGAGCTCGTTGCTGATGGCGTTCTTGTAGGTCTTCCCGGGCAGGTCCCACCAGATGCCGCCGCCGCAGGTGTCGTCCCAGTACTGGCGCATGTACGCCTCGTCGGTCTCGGCGATCTTCAGGTACTTGGTGTCGCGGGTGAGGTCGTACATGCGGACCATCGCCAGCGCCCACCAGCCGGTGTCGTCGGTGGAGTCCGCGCGGAACTCGCCGCCGCCTTGGGGCCACCAGGGCAGCGGCTTGCGCTGGAGCTCGATGGTGTTCTTCACCTGGGGCAGGTAGCGGGTCGAGCGGGTCCGCGCCATGTAGTCGAGGAGCGCCTGGAGCGCGTTGCCCGACTGCCACCAGGGGCTCTCGGGCTGCCAGCGTCCGCTCGCCTGGTCGTAGAGCCCCATCATCGCGTCGACGGCCGATGTGGCACGGGCCCGCGCGGTCCTGTCCTCGCCCGCGTCCGCGCTTGCGGCGGACGTGCCCACGGCGATCGCCAGCACGGCGCCCGCTACGAGGGAGACCAGACCCTTTCCCGTACGTCGCTTCAGTCCGGTCATCGCGCACCCTCCATGGCAACGAGGCGTCCCAGCCCATGGCCTCCGCCTGGGCTGGCAGTGCGCTGAATTGTGCCCCGAGTGGGACGAGACGCGCAAGAGTCGGCAGAATCGTTCACATGTGTGAGCGGTCTTGCTTGAAATTGTCGGCGACGTCGGTTGGATTCGCCGCGACGGCGGGCAGGTGGGGAGCGCGCATCGGCTCGTGCGCCCGCGAGAGCCGACGCGCAGGAGCGTGATGGAGAATGTCTGGTGGTGATCGGTCTTGCGCGAGTACGGTCGACGCATGCTCCGGGACCGACGCCACGAGCTGATCCTCCGCGTCCTGCGCTCCGAAGGACCGGTGACGGTGGAGACGCTGGCCGAGCGCTTGGCGGCGAGCCTCGCCACCATACGCCGCGATCTGCAAAAGCTCGACGAGGAGGGCCTGCTCAAACGGGTGCACGGCGGTGCGATGCCGGTCGAGGGCCATGACGACCCCTTCACGGACGTCGCCGAGGTCCGGCCCGCCGAGAAGGACGCCGTCGCGCTGCGCTGCGCCGAGCTGATCCAGGACGGCGAGACCGTGCTGCTCGACATCGGCACGACCGCGCACATGGTGGCCCGGCACCTGCGGGGCCGGGCGCTGACGGTCGTCACCAGCAGCCTCCCAGTGGTCGAGACGCTGGCCGACGACCAGCACGTCCAACTCGTCGTTCTCGGCGGCATGCTGCGCCGTGACTACCGGTCGCTGGTGGGCTACCTGACGGAGGACAACCTGCGGCAGATCCACGCGGACCGGCTCGTCCTCGGCACCAGCGGGATACGGCCGACCGGAACCGTCATGGACACGACGGTGGTCGAGGTGCCGGTCAAACGAGCCATGATCGCGGCCAGCGGGCAGGTGGTCCTCGTCGCCGACGCCGGCAAGTTCCCGGGCACCGGCATGGCGAAGGTCTGCGATGCCGCCGACCTGGACGTGGTCATCACGAACGCTCCGGTCGACCCGGACACGGGGGCGGCCCTCGCGGACGCCGGAGTGCAGGTGCTGGAGGTGTGAGGTGCTCGGCGTCCGCTGAACCGCTGCGGCTGTTCGACGGTGAGGGACTGTTGTGCCGCGGTCGCCGCGATGAGGGCGTGGAGCGCGTCTTGGCCCGAGCAGGGGCTGGGGCCGTTGCACTGTACGGCGCGCAGGAAGCCGTGGATCTCCGCTCGGTAGGCAGGGGCGAAGCGTTCCACGAACGTCGGCCAGGGGGCCAGGAGGGAGGTGCCCCCGGTTCGGCCGAGGTGAGCGGGACGCGGTCGTCCAGCCCGACGGCCAGGATCGCTCGGGTGCCGGCCAGTTCCAGTCGAAGGCCGACGCCGCCGCAGTGGCCGATCCCAAGGGGTACCTGATCAAGGTCACGCCCCGGGCGGCCATCGATCGGCTCCCGCGCGTGCGGGCGCGGCGCGAGGCGGGTGTGCGTGCGGGCGTGGCGCGCCGATCCCCTATCTCGCCGTCACCCGCGCCGTCCCCCGTCCCCTTCCCGGAAGACCCTTACGAGAACTGACGGCAGCGAGCCGTAGCCGGCGGTGGTCGCGGCGTCCCCGCCCGGTCACTCGATCACTCGTAGGGGTTGTGGGGTTTCTTGATCTTCCGCAGCGACCGGCCGCGCAGTTCCTGGACGACCGTGGTGGCGCGTCCGGCCGCCGGCGGCTTCCACACGCCCTCGACCTGGACCCAGGTGTCGGCCGGTGGCCGGGGCAGACCGCGGACGGTCACGGGGAACGGGATGGCGTCGCCCGCGCAGCAGGCGATCTTGAGGCGGACGATCCGCCAGCCGCCCTCTCCCTTGAGGGCGGGGGCGACGAACCCGGTCAGCCGCACGGGGACGCCCTGGAAGGTCGCGGGGTCGCCGGTCTGCGCCTGGAATCCGCGGCCGATGAACTCGCCCATGCTCATCGGGACCGGCGCGCCGGTCCGGGGCAAGGGGCGGAATCCCCCGGACGGCTCGGCCGGTGGCGGGACCGCGCGTCCGGCGTCCCGCGAGGCGGTGAACGAGCCGAGTGCCGGAGGCGCGATCAGGAAGAGCGCCAGGACCGGCAGGCACAGCAGCCACGCCACCCGCGGCCCGCGCGAATGGTCGTGGCCGTGGCCGGCACCGTGGTCCGCGCCGGCGTCCGCGCCGTGCGGGTGCACGGTGTCGGCGTGCCGGTCCGCGGGGGCGTCGTGCCACTCGCGACGGAGACCGGCGGCGCCCAAAGCCAGCAATGCGACGGCGGCGGGCGCCAGCAGGTACCGGAAGCCGGGCCGGACATAGTTGACGTACTCGCCGCTGCCCAGCGTCATCCACAGCACCGCGGCGCCGATGAGCACCAGCAACAGGTTCTGCGCGGCCCTGCTCACAGCATGCCTCCCAGCAGAGCGCTGACCGCGACCGCGAGCACGAACGTCAGCGGGATGAACCGGGCGGCGAACCGGCGGCCGAAGAATCCGGACTGCAGGGCGATCAGTTTCAGGTCGACCATCGGACCCACGACCAGGAACGCCAGCCGCGCCGTGGTGGAGAACTGCGGCAGGCTGGCGGCGACGAAGGCGTCGGCCTCGGAACAGATGGACATCAGCACCGCCAGCAGCGCCAGCAGCAGCACCGATGCCACGGGGATCCCGGCGACCGCGGTGACCCGGTCGGCGGGCACCACCACGTTGATGGTGGCGGCGGCAGCGGCACCGATCACCAGGAAGCCGCCGGCGTGCATGATGTCGTGCCGCATGGCCTGGCGGAACTGCTCCACCCGCCCGGCCGCCCCCGCGGCCTGGGGGCGGGACGGGATCCTGAGCCACTCCCCTTTGCCCACCAGCAGCCACGTCCATCCGGCCAGCACCGCCACCAGCAGCGACGCGGCGAACCGTCCGACGACCATCTCCGGGTTCGCCGGGAACGCGACGGCGGTGGCGACCAGCACGACCGGGTTGATCGCCGGCGCCGCGAGGAGGAAGGTCAGCGCGGCGGCGGGCGCCACACCGCGAGACATCAGCCCGCCTGCGACCGGCACCGACGCGCATTCGCATCCCGGCAGCACCGCGCCCATCGCGCCCGCGACCGGCACCGCGGCCCCGGCGTTGCGCGGCAGCACGCGCCGCCACACCGCCGGCGGGACGAACGCCGTGATCGCCGCCGAGAGAGCGACTCCGAACACCAGGAACGGGAACGCCTGGACGCACACCGCGACGAAGATGGTCGTCCACGCGTCCACAGCGGCCGCGCCGACGCGCGGTGCCACCCAGATCCGGCCGGCGACCAGGGCGACCGCCAGCAGGCCGAAGGCCCAGGCGGCCCGGGTCCCCGATGAGGCCGGCCCGCGGCGCCCCCACTCGGCGGGCGGCAGCAGGTCGTCCTCGGCCTCCCGGAGGCCGACACCCTCGATCATGCCGGACATCGTGCCAGAGGCCGCACGCCGCGGACCGCGGTACACGAGGCCATCCGGTGACCACCGCTTCGGGCAGCGGTCACCGCACCGCAGGATCAGGTTCCGAGCCGCCTGGGTCACCCATCGCCGAGGCCGCCGGAGTGAACAAGGAACGGATGCCGGTGACCAGAGCGCGCCGGGCGGTCGCCCGGCCCCGCCGTGGCACGGTGCGGCACCGGCCCGGCGGGGCGTCGGGCCAGGGACGATCAGCCCTTACCGAAGACCGCGGCGGGGAAGGCGCCCGCCGCCCGGAGGGAAGCGGTGAAGGCGCCGGCCAGCTCGGTGAGGCGGGCGGTGGCGGCCGGGCCGAGGTGGTCGTACGGGGCGGCGTCGAGGCGGTCGGTGAGCGCCTCGACCTCGCCGCGCAGGGCCGCGCCCGACCCGGTGAGGTCTCCCGCCTCGTCCAGGAGGCCGCGCTCGCGCAACCGGCCGCCGGCGGCGGCCCACTGCTCCGCGGACCAGCCGCGGGTCTGCATGAACACCGCCGAGGTCGGCGCCCTGCCGGTGGCGTTGTGCAGGACCAGCGCCTCGAGTCCGGGCAGGTCGGCGACCATCAGGGCGGCGAGGTGGCCGTCGCCGCGGTGCTCGCGCAGCAGCGTCGCTGCGTGCCACAGGGCCAGGTGCGGTTCGTCGGGCACGGGGAGGTCGGCGTTCGCCGAGTACAGCGGCCGCGCCTCCCGGCGGCCGGCCTTGGCGGCGCGCAGCGCCAGCTCGGCCGCCTCGGCCATCTCCTTCGAGGCCAGCACCTCGGCCCCGAGAAGGCGCCGCAGCGTTCGATCCGCGACGCGCAGCCGGGCCTCCAGCACCGCCTCGGGCGTGGCGATGCGCCACACGGCCGGGATGTACCGCCGCACATGCTCGTGGTCGAAGTTGTAGAACGTGGCCGTGACGGTTCCCGCGTCGACCATCCCGAGGGGGGCCGCGCGGCCCGCGTAGTAGACCATGGGGCCGCGCTCCAGCCCGAGCGCCGCGAGCTCGTCCTGCTGCTCCAGAGCGAAGTAGACGCAGGAGTGCAGGGGGGCGACAGCGTCATGGCAGCGGCGTCCTGCGGTCGGCTCGAGCGAGTGCGCGCGGCCGGACCCTCCAGTGCCCGTGGACATGGGCACTGGACGGGCCGAATCGGTGAAGAGCATCAGGCTTCCTTCTCTGAGCAGCCGGTCAGCCCGGCCGCGGTGAGGGTGAGGTGCCGGGTCAGGACCTCGGCGGCGGTGTCGGCGTCGCGGGCCAGCGCCGTCTCCTCCAGGCGGCGGTGCTCGGCGACGGCGTCACGGTCGGGGGCGCGGAGCGCCGAGAGGCGGCGGGCCAGCTCGCTCGCGGTCCACAGCCGGTCGAACGTCTCCAGCAGGACGGGGTTGCCGCACCCCTCCAGCAGGGCGCGGTGGAAGACCCGATGGGCCTCGGCCCAAGCGTCGCTGTAGTACTCACCCTCCTGCGGGACGTGCGTGGGGGTGCGGGTGAGACGGTGGTGGGCGGCTCGCACGCGGGCCTCCCAGTCGACGTCCCCGCGCTCGATGGACATGCGCAGCATGACCGGCTCGATCGTCCGGCGGGCCTCCGCGATCTCCTGCCAGCGGCGGTCGGAGACCGCCGGGACGGCGAAGCCCCGGTTGGGCAGCCGCTCGGCGAGGCCCTCACCGACCAGCCGCACCAGCGCCTCGCGCACGACGGCCAGGCTCACACCCTGCCGTTTGGCCAGGTCCTGCGGTTTGAGGGCGGTGCCGGCGGCGTGCTCCCCGTGCATGATCGCGTCCCGCAGCCGGGCGTGGACCTGCTCGGAGAGCATCTGTTTCCCCGACGAGGCCGAGGAGTGGATCGTCTGACTCATGACGCCATCATAGATGATCCGCGAGATAATCGATTATTGCGACGCCGCCTCGACCAGCGCCGTTCCCGGGGTTGCCCTGGGGGTCGCACAGGCGAGGTGACAGGCGATCCGATGATCCAGGGGCGCCCGCCCCTCAGGTCCGATCGCCGTGGCGGATGCCCCCGGCGCGGTTGGGATGGCCGTCCGCGCCAGTTGCCCGCACGCGATCACGAGGGCGGCATGAGCCGAAGCCCTCCTCAGTCACCGAGATAGAGGGTCAGCTCGCAGGCAACGGGCGCCTCGCGCGGCAGGTCGTTCTGGTAGAGCGAGATCCGGGCGTGGCCTCCGCGGTCGGGCCCGAACACCTCGACCAGCAGGTCGGAGGCTCCGTTCACCACGGCGGGGGCTTCGGCGAATCCGGGGACGCAGTTGACGTAGCCGGCCAGCCGGACGACCTGGGTGACACGGTCCAGAGTGCCGAGTTCGGCGCGCGCCATGGCGAGCAGGTTCACCGCGACCAGCCGAGCAGAGCGGTACCCGTCGGCGACGCTCAGGTCGCGGCCGAGCTTTCCGCTGATGGGAAGGAAGTCCTCGCCGTCCTCGTTCTTGGCGGTGCCGTAGGTCCCGGACACGTAGAACAGGTCACCGGCCCGGACCCCGTAGCGGAAGTTGCCGATGGGGGTCGGCGGCCGGACACCGGCGAGACCGAGCCGTGCGAACTCCTGCTCCGGTGAGCCGTCCGATTTCTGTTTCTGGCCTTCGTCCATCTGTCCCGCCCTGATCGCGCCGGTCGGCCCTGCCCCTGCGGCGGCCTCCGTCGAGGATGACATGGCCGCCGCCGCGCCGGCCCACGCGCCCACCGACGCCTGTGCCTGTCGAAAACCACGTCCGTGCAGGTGAGCGTGCAGGAGGTGGGCTCCGACACGGTCCTTGATCAGTCACAAGGACAGGCCACCGTGAGGCGGTTGCCGCGGGACGATGGGTGGCCGTGCTGTTGCGATTGGCCCGCCGTGTTGGAGCGCCGGCGGGCCGGTTCACTCGACGGCCGCGAGGTCGATGATCTGGATCGCCCCCTTGACCGGCCTGACGAGGTACCGGTCGAGAGCCACGGTGGAGCCGTCACGCCGGGCGCTCGGTATGCTCACCGGCCAGTTGTCCTCGTAGGTGGGCCCGAGATCCATCATCCTGCCCGTCGCCAGGTCGTAGAGGGTGTCGTGCTTGTCGCCGTTGGCCAGGGAGAGGAACCGGTCGTACATCAACGATCCCTCCGGCGGTTCGCTGACAGGCAGCTCGTCCGCGGGCACGGCGCGCCCGGTGCCCGCGGCCAGTGGCAGGACGCGGGTGTCGGGGACCCGGTCAAGGGTGACGCCGAGTGGAGGACCGCCCACGCACCAGCTGATCCAGCAGGTCCAGGTATTGGGTGACTTGGGGAGACGCACGGTGCGGGTCTGGCCCGTCGCCAGGTTCCAGAGCCGCTTGAAGTCCGCGTCCCCGGCGCGGCCGCTGCTGGTGCCCGGGGTGCCGATCCACGGCCAGGACAAGATGCGGTAGCCGTCGGTTCCGGGGACCATCCGCACGGGCCCTCCGGCGAGCGGTACCTCGTACACGGCGGTCGCGCCCGACGCGCTCCCGTGCGCGTCGTCGGCGGTGCCGGTGGCTCCGCCGTTCGCTGCGCGGCTCCAGCTGATCGTGCCGCCTCCCACGACCAGTCGCCCGATCCCCGCCTCCTTCGAGCCGGCGTCCAGCGAGACGACCCGGCGGGCGTTTCCGCCGGTCAGCGGGGCTGCCCAGATCTCGGTCACGGCCCGTCCCGCGACCGTGCCCTCCTGCGACCATACGGCCTGGCCGTCGCCGGCGGCGAGGTTCCCCGCGTACCGCGTCGACGTGCCCGGCTCAACGACGTCGGTGACCTTGGTGGCCTGGTGGTCCTGGAGGTCGTACACCCATAGCTGGTCGGTCACGTCAGGACGCGACTCCGTCGAGACCAGCAGAGACGTGCCGTCCAGCGCCACTTCCGGGTTGTACCGCCGCCCGTTCGGCAGCGTGTCCGGCTCGGTCCGGACCGCCGCCTTCGGGACCGGCACCGGCGAGGGGACGGTCTCGGTCGGCAGGCCGCCGGCCTTCTTGCCGGAGAGGGCGCCGGACCCGGGCGCGTTTCCGGCGCGCAGGGCGGCCGACGTCCCGGCGGTCACCAGCAGCGCCGTCGTGACCGCGGCCACCGCCATCGTCGCCCGGTTGCGCCGCCGCGCCCGGGCCCGGCCCGCCAGCTGGTCGAGCAGGTCCGGCGCCGCTTGCGGCGCGTCCAGCGACGCGGCCTTGAGCGTGGTCTTCAGTGCCCGCTGAAGGTCATCGGTCATGGTGGGCCCCCACTGCCTGGGTCATGGACGGACGCCAGTCCGCCCGGAGCTTGTCGAGAGCGCGGGCGGCCTGGCTACGGACCGTCCCTCGGGAGATGTCGAGCAGCTTGGCGATCTCCTCGTCCGGCAGGTCCTCGTAGTAGCGGAGGACCAGCACGGCCCGCTGGCGCCGCGGCAACGCCGCCAGCGCCCGCCACAACCGGGGATCGCGCTCGGTCTGCTCGAGGCCTCGGTCCACGTAGCCGCCCTCGGGCACCTCGCGGACGAGTCGCTCACGTCTGCGCCGCCGCCATGCGCTGATGTGCAACCGCGCCATGATCGCCCGCGTGTACCCCTCCGGATCGTCCTTCCTGACCACGCGAGGCCACGCGGTGCGCAATCGGAGCAGCCCTTCCTGCACGAGATCGGCGGCATCGTGCGCATTGCCGGTCAGTACATAGCCGTAGCGCAGGAGTGTCTCGGCTCGGTCGGTAACGAATCGCTCGTACGTCAAGCCGTCATCGTCCACAGGCCATCCCTTCTCAGTCACATCCCAGGACGCCGCGGCACCTTGATCTGTTGCATCCGAGGCCGTCGTCGTCCCCCGGCTGCCCGGCTGGCCATGCCGCTGCTGTGCGGGCCTTGCGCGGGACCAGGCAACTGAGGGACCAGATGGCGGCCAGCGGGACGGCCGCCCCACATGGCGGCGAAAGCCTGCAACCCGCCCACGTCCAGCACATCGCCATGGCACGCAACCTCCTGCAGGAGGACCGTGTCGCAGTCTCGTCGGCGTTCCAGCAGCACTACGACGAACTCACCCACTACCGCTGACGCCACCCGCCCCGGAAACTGCGTCGTTCGAGCTCATGACAGTCGGTGGGCGCGATGCTGCGCCGGCCGGTGGAGGGGAGTGCCTAATTTTCGGCACCTCTCTGTGTCACGCGGGGGCGAGCAGAGAGGTATCCGTTCTCTGGTCATGGTCCGGTAGACGACGTCGCAGAGCCGTCGTTTCAGGGCTTCTTCGTGGCTCTTGCCCTCGACGCGCTTGCACGGACGGCGACGTGGGGGTGTTGTTCGACCTGCACTCACGCACCCGGCTTGTGGGTCGATCTGCACGGGGCGGACGGTGGAGCCCAGTTCCTAGCATGACCGCGGAGCGGGCCTGGTGGGCGGCGCTCCGGTCAGTGTTCCGCCGATTGCAGGAGGTGCGATGAGCGGCATCGAGCTGCGGAACTTCATCGACGGTGAGTTCGCTGCGGCGGCGGGCCACGGCACGATGGAGATCGTCGACCCGTCGGACGGCGCGGTGTACGCGACGGCGCCGAGGTCAGAGGCCGCAGACGTCGACCGGGCCTGCCGGGCGGCCGAGAGGGCCTTCGCCGGTTGGCGGCGGGCGACTCCCGGCGAGCGGATGGCCGTCCTGCTGCGCATGGCGGACGCCGTCGAGCGCCACGCGGACGAACTCGTCGAGATCGAGTGCCGGGACACCGGCAAGCCACCGGAGCCGACGATGCGGGAGGAGGTCGTCCCGATCATCGACCAGCTCCGATTCTTCGCGGGCGCGGCGCGGATGCTCGAAGGGAAGGCGACGGCGGAGTACGTGCGCGGCCACTCCTCCTCCGTGCGCCGGGAACCGGTCGGCGTCGTCGGGGCGATCGCGCCGTGGAACTACCCGGCGATGATGGCGGTCTGGAAGTTCGGCCCCGCCCTGGCGGCGGGGAACACGATCGTGCTCAAGCCGTCCGACACGACGCCCGCGAGCGCCGTGTTCCTGGCCGGGCTCTTCGCCGACCTGCTCCCGCCCGGCGTCTTCAACGTGGTGTGCGGCGACCGGCGAACGGGTGCGGCGCTGGCCGGACACCCGGTTCCGGCGACGGTGTCGATCACCGGGAGCACCGCGGCGGGCCGCGCCGTCGCGCGGTCGGCGGCGGACACGGTCAAGCGCGCCCATCTGGAGCTCGGCGGCAACGCGCCCGTGCTGGTCTTCGGCGACGCCGACCTGGAGGCCGCGGCCGACGGGATCGCGTTCGCCGGCTACTTCAACGCCGGGCAGGACTGCACCGCGGCCACCCGGGTGATCGTCGCAGAGGAGGCGCACGACGCGTTCGTCGGCGCGCTGGTCGAGCGGGTCCGAGGGATCGGGCTGTCGCGGGACGAGCCCGCCGCGGACCGCGTCCTGGACATTCCGCCGCTGAACAACCCGGACCAGTTCGCGCACGTCGCGGGCCTCGTCGCGCGGGTCCCCTCGCACGCGAAGGTGCTCGTCGGCGGCCGGGAGGCCGGCGGCCCCGGCTACTTCTACCTGCCGACGGTGGTCGGCGGGGTGACCGCGGCGGACGAACTCAGCCGCACCGAGATCTTCGGTCCGGTGGTCACCGTGCAGACGTTCCGCGGCGAGGCCGATGCGGTCCGGCAGGCCAACGACTCGCCGTACGGCCTGGCCTCCAGCGTGTGGACACGCGACCATGCCCGGGCGCTGCGCGTCTCCGCCGCCGTCGACGCCGGCCACGTCGGTGTGAACTGCCACCTCCCGCCGGTGCACGAGATGCCGCACGGCGGCGTGAAGCAGTCCGGCTACGGCAAGGACCTCTCGCTGTACTCCGTCGAGGAGTACACGCGGGTCAAGCATGTCCTGTCGGCACTCGGCGAGGACGCCGAGTGACCCGCCCCCCGACCCCGCGCTTGGAGGCTGCGAGACCATGACCGACGCACCGAGGACCGGCCCGGTGGACGCGAAGAGGATCCCCCGGTACGCCGATCCGGGCACCTTCGCCCGGCTGCCGCGGGCCGACCAGGTCGACCGGGTCGACGTGGCGATCGTGGGGGTGCCGTTCGACACCGGCGTGTCCTACCGTCCGGGGGCACGTTTCGGGCCGGGCCACGTCCGGGCGTCGTCGAAGCTGCTCAGGCCGTACCATCCGCCCCTCGACGTCGAGCCTTTCCACGCCCAGCAGGTCGCCGACGCCGGCGACATGGGGGTGAACCCGTTCGACATCGAGGAGGCGATCGCCACCATCGAGCGCCGGTCGGACGAGCTGCGCGCGGACGGGGCGAAGCTGCTGACGATCGGCGGCGACCACACCATCGCGCTGCCGCTGCTGCGGTCGCTGCACCGCGACCACGGCCCGATCGCGGTGCTGCACTTCGACGCGCACCTCGACACCTGGGACACCTACTTCGGCGCCCCCTACACCCACGGCACCCCGTTCCGCCGGGCCGGCGAGGAGGGCCTGCTGGACCCCGAGCACTGCATGCACATCGGGATCCGCGGCCCGCTGTACTCGCGGGAGGACCTGGCGGACGACGACGCGCTCGGGTTCCAGATCGTCCGCGCCGACGACTACGAGACCGGCGGGACGGCCGCCGCGGTGGAGCGGATGCGGGCCCGGCTGGGCGACCGGCCGGTGTACGTGTCGGTCGACATCGACGTGCTGGACCCGGCCCACGCCCCCGGCACCGGCACCCCGGAGGCGGGCGGGCTGACCAGCAGGGAGCTGCTGGCCACGCTGCGGGGGCTGGCCGGGCTGAACCTCGTCGGCGCCGACATCGTGGAGGTCGCGCCGGCCTACGACCACGCCGAGATCACCGGGATCGCCGCGGCGCACGTGGGGTACGAGCTGCTCGGCGTGCTCGCGTTGGACCGTTCCGGCGAATCCCGATGAACAAGGAGTGATGCACGTGCACACCACGAAGCCGGCCTTCGCGTGGTCGCCGAGGTCCTGGCCGTCGGAGCGGGCGTACGCCGTCCCGGACGCCGAGGAGGTCTGGTGCTACACCGATCGGTTCTCCTACTTCCCCGGCGAGACCGTCGCGTTCCACCTGAGCGCGAGCGTCCCGTCGTTCACCGTCGAGATCGTCCGCGACGGCGCCCGCCCAGAGACGGTCTGGCGGCGCGACGGCGTCACCGCCGGGCGGCACGAGGCGCCCGCCGACGCCCACGCGCAGGGCTGCGGCTGGCCGGCCGGGCTGACGCTGGAGATCCCGGACGATTGGCGGCCCGGCTTCTACATCGTCACCGTGCGGGCGGTGCTGAGCGACGGCGAGCTCTGGGAGCGCGAGCACTTCTTCGCGGTGAAGGCCCCGGCGGGGCGGCGCCCGAAGGCGGCGATCGTCCTCACCACGGGGACCATGCTGGCCTACAACGACTGGGGCGGCGCCAACCACTACCGCGGCCTCGGCGACGACCCGCGCGACGACGCGGGTTGCCCGCTCGCCTCGACGCAGCGCCCGATCGCGCGCGGCATGATCCGCAAGCCGGAGGGCGCGCCGCGGGAGGCGAACCACCTCACGCTGCCGATGAACGGCGCGCCCCGGTACGCCTCCTATGAGTGGGCCCGCCTGAACGGCTACAGCCGCCATCACGGCGACGCGTTCTGGGCGTCCTACGAGCGGCTGTTCGTGCGGTGGGCCGAGGAGCGCGGCTACGAGCTGGACTACCTCACCCAGCACGACCTGCACGTCGACGAGACCGTACTCGACGGATACCGCTGCGTGATCGTGGTGGGCCACGACGAGTACTGGAGCTGGGAGATGCGCGACGCCGTCGACCGGTTCGTGGACGGCGGCGGGGGCCTGGCCCGGTTCGGCGGGAACTACCAGTGGCAGGTCAGGCTTAGCGACGACCTGACCACGCAGTACTGCTACCGCCTCCCCTCGCTCGACCCCGACACCGAGCGGTCGCCGCGGACCGCCACGACGATGTGGGAGGCCAAGTCGGTCGGACGGCCCGGGGCGACCACGGTGGGCCTCAACGGGCTCGGCGGTGTCTACACGCGCTACGGGGTCGCGACCCCGCGGTCGTCGGGCGGGTTCATCGTCTACCGGCCCCATCACTGGGCCTTCGAGGGCACCGACCTCTACTACGGCGACCAGCTGGGCGCGGCCCCGACCTTCCTGGCCGCGTTCGAGGTGGATTCGGTCGAGTACACCTTCCGCCGGGGCCTGCCGTACCCGACGTTCGAGGACGGCGCGCCGGAGACGCTGGAGATCCTCGCGCTGACCCCGGCGGTCCGCGGCGAGGAGGACCGCTTCGGCGGCCTGCTGCCCATGGGCGGGCCCGAGGAGGAGGTCTACGCCTACAACCGCGAGCTCGGCGACGACCTGCCCGACTACGTGAACGAGGGCGGGATGCGCGGCGCCGGGATGATCGCGGCGTTCACCCGCGGGCGCGGCGAGGTCTTCAACGGCGGCTCGACGGAGTGGCCCTACGCGCTCCACGTCGGCGACCCCTACGTCGACCGCATCGTCCGCAACGTGCTCGACCGGTTCCTGACCCGCGACCTGGAAGGCTGAGGCGAGGCTGATCATGGACATCACCGACGTCGTCCGGCTCTCCCCGCAGACCGGAACGCCCAACGTCCCGCCCATCGAGGGTTACGAGGTGCTCTCCGCGCGATGGCGCGAGACCGAGTACCTCGCCTACGGCGGCCCCGCGAAGGAGTACACGGGCGGGTTCTGGACCGGGGAGCCCGGCGCGGTGCGGATCGCCCCGTGGCCCTACGACGAGATCTGCGTGATCCTCAGCGGCCGGGTCGCCGTCGCGGACCTCGACGGCGGCCGGGCCGAGTTCGGCGCCGGCGAGGCCTTCTTCATCCCGCAGGGCTTCGCGGGCGACTGGGTGACGATCGAGCCCACGAGCAAGGTTTTCGTCGCCGTCACACGCTGAATGCTCCGTTTGCGTAGTCATGGCCGTACTGCGGCTAGCTTGGCGTCGTGCTTCCTCTCCGGCTCTTCCTGACCCGGCTCGCGCTGCGGCCGCTCGGCACCGCCGACCCGTCCGAGCGGTGGGTCCGGTGGGTCCACGTCAGCGAACTGCCCGACCCCTCCCCGTTCCTGCGGGGAGGGGAGCTGCTGCTGCTCGCCGGGACCGGGTTCCGCCCCGCCGACAGCCGCGACTACGTGCGGCGGCTGGCCGAGACCGGCGTCGTCGCGATCGGGTTCGGGGTCACGCCCGTCTTCGACGCCGTGCCGCCCGAACTCGTCGCCGCGTGCGACGAGTTCGGCATGGTGGTCCTGGAGGTCCCGGCCCGGGTGCCGTTCGCCTCGGTGGTCGAGCTCCACCACGCCGAACTGGTCCGCGCCGAGACCCGCGGCCTGAAGCGCCTCTCGGAGGGGCAGGCGGTGCTGATCAAGGCCGCGGCGGGCCCGGGCCCGCTGCGGGCCGTGGTGGAGCGGACCGCCGACCTGCTCGACGGGTGGGTCCGGGTCGTGGACCGCAACCGGGACAGGACCTGGACGGCCGGGCCGGTCCGGGACGCCCCCGAGGTGAGCGCGGCGCTCGACCAGGCCTGCCGGAGCCGGTCGCCGATGAGCGCGGCGCTCACCACCGCCGAGGAGAACGTCGAGGTCCAGCGGCTTCTCGGCCCCGCCCCCACGGGCTACGCGATGGCCGTCGCGCGGCGCGCCCCGTTCACCGTCGCCGACCGGGGCCTCGTCGGCGTCACCGCCTCGGCCCTCTCCCTGCTCTTCACCGCCCCCTCGGAGGCGAGCTCGCCGGAGGCGCTCGGCACCGCCGTCGTGGCCGGGCTGCTGCGGCTGCCCGCCCTCGCCCGCGACCTCGCCGCACCCCTCGACCGGGCGGAGGACGTCCGGTGGCGGATCGTCCGCGGGCCCCTCGACGCACCGCCCGGCTCCCGGGAGACGATCGTCCAGCGGCTGTCGGCGCTGCTCGGAACCCCCTTCGTCGCGCAGGACGGCTCCTCCTTCGTCGCGCTCGTCCCCGAGGACACCGTGGACGGGCTGCCGCACGCGCTGGACGAGGCGGGCCTGCCCGCGGGGATCAGCCGCCCTCACCCCGCCGCGGACCTCGACCCCGCGTGGGGCGAGGCGGGCGCCGCGCTCGACGCGGCCCGCGTCGGCGGCGCGACCGTGGTCGCGGGGGCCGGCCTCCACGGCGTCATGGCGCTGCTGGACTCCCCCCAGGCGTCCCGGTACGCCGACCGGCTCCTCGCGGGCCTCGACGCGGCCCCGTCCCCGGACCCCGCCCTGCTGGCCGGCACGCTGCGCAGCTGGCTGGCGCACCACGGCAACTGGGACCGCACCGCCTCCGACCTCGGCGTGCACCGCAACACCGTGCGGCACCGCATCCGCCGGATCGGCGGGCTGCTGGACCTGGACCTCAACGACCCGGACGTGCGCATGGAACTGTGGTTCGCGCTGCGATGGCGGAGCCAGATCCATTGAACCGGCCGGGACGATACGCACAACCCGCACCTCCGGATGGGGCTGAACGTCCACTTCTGCCGCGCGAGAGGGCTTCCTAGCGTTGGCGCAGCGAGCTCCCGCGGACTCCCGGAGGCGGATGACCATGTCGACACACCCAGGTACCGAACACCCGGGCAGCAACGGCCTTGCGGCGAACGCGATGGGGACGAAGGACCTCGTCTTCACGGTCCTGGCGGCGCTGGCGCCGCTGACCCTGATCGTCGCGGTGGCGCCCCTGCACTTCCTGAAGGGCGGCGCGGCCGTCCCGGGCGCCTACCTGGTGGCGGGCCTCGTGATGGCGCTGTTCGCGGTCGGTTTCATGACCATGAGCCGGTACGTCCGCAACGCCGGGGCGTTCTACGCCGTGATCACCCGGGGACTCGGCCGGCCGGCCGGGTCGGGTGCGGCGACGCTGGCCCTGCTCGCCTACAACACGCTGCAGATCAGCACCTACGGGGCCCTCGGGCTCTACGCCGCGGACACCTTCGACAAGTACACCGGCGTGTCGCTGCCCTGGTGGGTCTTCGCGCTGGTCGCGGTCGTGCTGGTGGCATGGCTCGGCTACCGCGGCATCCACACCAGCGCCCGGATCCTCGGGATCCTGCTCGTCCTCGAGATCGCGGTGCTCGTGGTGATGGCGGTATGCGTGCTCGCCAAGGGCGGCGCCGGCGAGACGTCCTTCACGTCCTTCTCCCCCGCGACGGTGTTCACGCCGTCCAACGCGGCGATGTTCGCGCTGGTGTTCGGCGCGTTCATGGGGTTCGAGTCCACCGCGATCTTCAGTGAGGAGGCGCGCGGCGGGATCCGGACGGTGCGCCGCGCGACCTACATCGCGGTCGGCTTCATCGCCGTCTTCTACGCGCTGATCACCTGGACGATCGTGCAGGCCGTCGGCGCGGACGGGATCGCGGCGGCCGCCGGCCAGGACACCGCCGGGCTGGTCATCGGGGTATTCGACCGGTACACCCCGGACGGGGTCTCGGCCGTCATGCAGGTCCTGCTGCTCACCAGCGCCTTCGCCGCGCTGCTGGCACTGCACAACGCGGCGAACCGGTACCTGTTCGCGCTGGGCCGCGAGGGGCTCATGCCGAAGGCGTTCGGACGCACGCACCCGCGCACGCGGGCCCCGCTGGCGGCCGGCGCGGCGCAGACGGCGGCGGCGGGCGTCGTCGTGGTGCTGTGGGCCGCGTTCGACCTCGACCCCTACCTCCAACTGCTGCTGTGGGGCAGCGCGATCGGCTTCCTCGGGATCATCGTCCTGTGGGCCCTGTGCTGCCTCGCCGTGGTCTCCTACCTGCGGCGCAACGCCCCCGAGGCGGGCCTCTGGCGCACCCTGATCGCCCCCGGCCTCAGCTTCCTCGCCCTCTGCGTGATCCTCGTCCTCGCGCTCGCCAACATCTCACTGCTGACCGGTGCGGGCACGGGGACCAACGCGGTGCTGCTCGGCCTCGGCGTGCTCGCCTTCGCGGGCGGGATCGCCTCGGCGCTGTCGCTGCGCTCGCGGGCCCCGGAACGGTACGCCGTCCTCGCCGAGACCAGCGTCGACGAGCCCGCCGAGACGGTCGCCGCGGAGCCCGCGTGACCTGGCAGCGCGGTTACCGGGCCCTCGACCTGGCGGCGTCCTGGAACGCCCCCCTGACCCTGCTCGACGACGTGGACGCCTCCTTCGCCGGGGAGCGGACGCTCTACGGCCTGCCCTTCCGCTTCGGCACCGACCTCGACGGGGCGTCCCTCCTCCGGGTGACGCGGGACGCCCCCGCCGTGATCCCCGTGGACGAGGACTGCCACTGGATCCTCTTCGCCCACGCCATCGAGGAGCCCAGCCTCTTCGAGGGCGCCCCGGTCGGCGAGACCGTCGCCCGCTACACCCTCCGGTACGCCGACGGCGGCGCGGAGAGCGTCCCCGTTCGGCAGCGGTTCGAGGTCGGCCCCACCCCGCGGCTGTGGAAGGGCCGCCCCCTCCCGCTGGACTGGGGCCAGACCCCCTTCCTCGCGCTGCCCGACGCGCAGCACCGGCTCATGCACCGCACCTGCGGGCGCTACGACGCCGCCGGGGCCAGGTACGTCGACATCGACGACCCGCAGGCGCGCACCCCTTACGTCCTGCCCTACCGCTTCTACTTGTGGCCGTGGCGCAACCCTCACCCGGAGCGCCGGGCGGCCGCCATCGAGATCGAGTCCGCCGGCCCGGCCGTCCTGATCGGCGCGATCACGCTGAGCCGGCTCGCCGAGGAGCCGTTCGGCCGGACGGTCTCCCGCGAGCTGATCTTCTCGCTCGCCGGCGGATCGGTGGACGAGGACGTCACGGTGACCGTCGACCGCGGCACCGCCACCTACGCCTACCGGACGGTCGACGACGCCGGCCTGTCGACCCCGCCGGCATGGGGAGGCGCGACCAGCGAGCGCACCGGGTACGTCCGGGTCGCCGCGACGCCGTCCGCGACCGTCGCCCTCGACGTCGCCGGAACCGTCGAAGCCCGCTTCACCTGGGGCGACCTCCTCGAACAGGGCCAGATCACCACCGGCGACGGCACCGAATGGCGGCTGACCGAGCCGGGCCGCGCCTGGATCAGGGGGACGGTCGTCGACGCCGCCACCGGCGAGCCGCTGACCTGCCGCCTGCACTTCCACACCCCCGACGGCGTCCCGCTCGCGCCCTACGGGCACCACGCGCACATCAACTCCGACGGCAACACCTGGAACCTGGACATCGGCGGCGACGTCCGCCTCGGCCAGCGGACGTACGCCTACGTCGACGGCGAGTTCGAGGGGTGGCTCCCCCACGGGCGGGTCGTCGTCGAGGCCGCGCACGGCTTCGACTACGTCCCGCTGCGCGAGGAGCTGACGATCCGGCCGGGGCAGCGGACGCTCGAACTGCGCCTCGAACGCTTCCACGACCCGGAGGCGGACGGCTACGTCGCCGGGGACACCCACGTCCACTTCGTCTCGACGCACGGCGCCGAGCTCGAGGCGCGCGGCGAGGGGGTGCGGGTCACCAACCTCCTGCTGAGCCAGTGGGGCCACCTGCACACCAACGTCGAGGACTTCACCGGGCACCCGCATACCTCCGCGGACGGCGCGACCCACGTCCACACCGGCCAGGAGAACCGGACCGCGATGCTGGGCCACATCAACCTGCTCGGCCTGCGCGCGCCGATCCGCCCCTGGTGCACCGGCGGCGCCGAGGAGTCCGACCTCGGCGGCGGCCTGGAGACCACCCTCGCCCACTGGGCCGACGAGTGCCACGCCCAGGGCGGGACCGTCCTGCTCGCGCACTTCCCCGTCCCCAACGGCGAGGCCGCCGCCCTGATCGCCACCGGACGGCTCGACGGCGTCGAGATGATCGCCTACGACGACTACAACATCACCCAGTACTACCGCTATCTCAACGCCGGATACCGCCTCACCCTCGTCGGCGGCACCGACAAGATGAGCAGCGAGGTGCCGATCGGCCTCGTCCGCACCTACGCTCGCGTCCCGGACCCGGCGACGATGGACTACTGGGACTGGTGCGAGGCCGTCCGCTCGGGCGACACCGTCGTCACCAGCGGTCCCCACCTGCGGCTGTCGGTCGACGAGGCCCCGCCCGGTTCGGTGCTCACCGGCACCGGCGGCAGGACCGTGCACGGCGCGGCGGAGTTCCACTCGATCTTCCCCATCGGCCGCCTGGAGATCGTGGTCAACGGCACGGTCGTCGAATCGCGGCGCTGGGACGAGCCCGTCCTGACCGGCGCGCTCGACTTCGACCTGCGGGTCGAGGAGTCCTCGTGGGTCGCGGCCCGGTGCTACGGGCCGGGCGAGGGCATCGCCCGCCACCGGGACGTCTGGGAGCGGCCCATCATGGCCCACACCTCCCCCGTCTACCTCGCCGCCGCCGACGCGTACCGGCGCACCGACGAGGGCGTCCTCGCCGAGATGCTGCACCTCATCGACGGCGTGGAGGAGCACATCCGCCACCGCGCCAGGACCGCGTGGCCGGGCCCCGTCGACCACCGCCACGGGACGTCCGACCACACCCGGTACCTGCTCGCACCGCTGGCCGAGGCGAGACGGGCGATCCGAGCATCCTCGGCGACCGGCCCTGCCGAACCCGCCTCCGTCCGCCGAACCAACCGCGCCGGTGACGAAGCAGACGCGATCTAGGAGCTCCTAACAGAATGACCGGGTCGGGATGGGTGCTGTCATGGCGCGGCAGGCCCGTACCGACCCGGTCGACCGGTCAGAGCCGACCACGGGCGGGTGCCGAGCTAGAAGTGCCACCACTCCTCCCCAAGCACCACAAAGCTGGGCACTGATGGCGCTTGCCGTAGGGGCGCGGTCGGCGCTCGGACTTCGGTCCAGGTCGCTGTCAGGAAGTGCCGCGGTCAGTGGCCGCTGCGGAGGGGGTCGAGCCAGGCCAGCAGGGCGGGTGTGGCGCCGGTCGCGATGTGCTCGGCCAGCAGCCGTCCGGTCAGCGGCCCCAGCGTCACTCCCCACATGCCGTGCCCACCCGCGATGTAGACACCTTCAGTGGCCGACGGCCCGACCAAGGGGATCCCGTCAGCGGTCAGAGGCCGGGCACCGACCCAAGGATCGGTGACGGAGCGCCACTCGGCCCCTTCCAGCAGCGGACGCACCGCACGAAGGGTCGCCGCGAGCGCACGCCGGTCAGGTGGGGCGTCCGGACGCTGGAACTCCATGATGCTGGTCACCCGTGCCGCGCTCGTGCCCCGCGGCGCAAGCGCGGCACGGGCGGCCGGGAAGTACAACGGCCCCTGCAACGGACGATGCAGCGGCACGGTGAAGCTGTAACCGCGTCCGCCATACTGCGGGACCCGCACGCCGTGGTCGCCGGCCAACTCCGGCAGCCACGCGCCGGAGGCGAGGACCACCGCGTCCGCGTCCCGATGCCCGTCTGCGCACCGGATACGAACCCGGCCCGCATGCCGGTCGACGCCCGTCACCGTCACGTGTTCGATGATCTTCCCGTCCCGGGCCCGGACCTGGTCGGCCAGCGCCGCGGTGTAGGCGCCCGGATCGAGATACCGCTGCCCGTCGATCCGGACGGCCAGCGCGATCTCCCGGGATAGGTTCGGCTCGACGGCGCGTGCCTGCGCTCCGGTCAGCAGCCCGACCTCGACCTGCTGCCCGGCCGACGCGACGCCCTCGAGTTCGTGCAGCAGTCCCGTCGCCTGCCCGGCCTCGATGAAGGCGGCCAGCACAGCGGCCTCGTGCACGGGAGCATCGACGCCGGCTCGGCGCTGCGCGTCGAACGCGTCGAAGATCTGGGCGTTGAGCATGCGGTACCCGTCCATCGCCCGGCTCCAGCGGCGGCCCGTGCAATGCCGCACCAGGCGCACCAGAAAACGGACGAGCTCGATGTCGGCCCGAACCGGGAGTCGCACCGGCGACGCCGGATCGAGCACCGCGCGCAGACCGTACCGCAGCATCGAGGGCTCGGGCAGCGGCACCGTCAGCGAAGGCGCCACATAACCGGCATTCCCCCACGAGGCTCCTCGCCCGACCCGTCCCCTATCGAGCACCTCGACCTCGACGCCGTAATCCTGCAGCGACCAGGCGCACGACAGGCCGACCATTCCCGCGCCGACGACCACGACCCGCCGCAGCGTCATACGGCCGCCCTCACCCGCACCGGCCAGCCGCAACCGGGTCGGTCGACGACTCGCATAGTCGAGGCACTCTTCATGGTCTCCCTCTTACCCCTTGGGCTGCGTGGTGTGCGGTGATGCGGAATCGTTGTCATGACGCCTTTCTACTTCCGGCAGCTGCCCAGAGGAATCGGTGAGCTCGGCGGTGGGAGGTCGCAAGCACTCACCACGATCGCCTTGAATTGGGAGGCCTCCCGGCGGCCTTGATCAGCCTGCGGACGGCGAACTTCGCGGCCGTGTACGCGGGGTTCGGCACACCGATCTGGTGCACGAGCCCGGCGACGGACTAGATGTAGACGACGGAACCGCCTCCGGACCTCTTCGGCGGGACTTGGATGCACGAAGAGGCATGCTCTCGGTGAGAGCATGCCTCCGAGCCCACTCTCGAATGATGCCCGAAAAGCAGGAGCATCCAGCAAACTGAAAAATGTAGCCCTTCCCGGTAAACCCGGAACATCACGGAGTCCAGCAAGGCGTGAGCCCTTATGGCGCCCGTCAGGTGGACCTATCTCGGCGGCGTCGGCGAGATCCGGGGGATGGGTCGTCGGGCTCTGATGGTGCCGAGTGAAATCCGTTCTCCGGACGCTCGATCCGCCACTCGGCATACGGCGTCAGCCGGTGCCGGCGAAGCCGGCGCCAGGCGCAGACGAGGTCGGTACGCAGACCCCGGTCCCGGTTTCGGATGGCGTGTCCGCCCGGCGGCTGCGCTTGGTAGGGGACGGTGCCGCCGCGTTCCAGCGTCCCGAGCAGATCGACGAGTTCGTCGATGGCGCCTTTGAGCGCGCGGCACCAGACCATCTCCTCGGTGTCGTCTGGAGCGACCGGCGCGTGCAGGACGGCGAGGAGGGGGCCCGCGTCCACCCGCCGCCTGACCAGGTGCAGGCTGGCCCCCGCATTCCCCTCGTCCCCCCGGTAGAGCGCCATGAAGATCCCTTGGTTGCCGCGGTAGCGCGGCAGGCACCCGGCGTGCACGTTGATCGCCGTTCCGGCCGCCTTCAGGGTCGCGTCACCCAGGATCGAGACGGCGAACACGATGGTGATGTCCGGATCCCAGTCGAGGAGCGCCCTCGCTGCCTCAGGAGCGTTCACCGAGGGGACGCGGACGACCGTCTCCGGAGGCGTGTGCGGTCCCAGCTCAGCGAAGAAGGCCTCACGGTACCGTCGGTAGCCGTGCAGCTTCTGCCGGTACTCGTGGACGAGCCGGTAGAACCAGTCCCTGTAACGTCGCCGCCGCAGCAACCGCTTATGCCAGCGATCGCCTTGTTCCACGATGACGCCCGTGAGATCGAACCTGCCCGCTAGGACGGAGTAGAGGTACAGATGGTGCGGACCTTCCGATCCGATCGCCGCGACGCGCAGCGGCCGCTCTCCCGAGCGTTCGACAGACAGAACTCCTGAGCCGGATTCCATTCCTCGACCTCCCGGGACACCCGTGGCCTTCATCGACATCTTCACTCCGCGAACCTCTTCTGTCAGGCCCGCCATGTTCGCCGGCGAGTACGCCTTCGCCCACGACGGCTGGCCTGGCGTCCTGACCCTGCGGGTCTCCAGCGGGCGCAACCTGCGGGGGTCCTACCGCGATCACCGGCTCGACCAGACCTTCGCCGTGACGGGTCAGGTCGACGTGGCCGTCCGGCACCGGGTCGAGCTGCTGATCCACGACTTCAACTGGCTGCCCGAGCAGCGCTTCACCGGATATCTGTCGACTCGTGACGGAATGTTGCTCGCCGGAACCACGCTTTGGGAGAACGACCCGTTCGGCTTCGTCGCGCTGCGCGCCCGCGAACTGCCCCCGCCGGTGCCCGGCCAGGCCACCAACGATGTGGCGCCCGCCGACTTCGCGGGCAGGTACACCCTCCTGCACGAGGGCGCGGAGGCCTCGGTCGATCTGGAGCACGTCGATGGCGGCGTCCTCGCCGGAACCTGCCGCGGCGACGGATGGGAGCTCGGTGTCCACGGCGAGATCGACGCGACGACCGCGCACGGCCTCACCCTCCGTTTCACCGGAGACGAGTCGGTCGCGGATGTCCGGGCGCATGGTCATCTGTTCACGCGACAGAAGAACGCGATCAGCGGCGAGATCCGCAACGGCGACACGGTCACCGGGTTCGGGCTGTTCCGAGAGGGCTAGGGCGCGGTGATCGTCAGGGTCCATCCGACGGTCCCGGACTCCGGGACCGTCACCGCGTCGCCCGGACCGCACGCGCCGAGGTCGCCCGTCCGGCCGAGCAGCGGCTCGACACCGATGGACCGGTACGGCGCGTGCTCCGGCCAGCCGCACAGATTCCGCCAGTAGGCCACGCCGGTGGGGAGGCCGGCGGAGGTAACGGTCATCGTCAGCCGGTCGGTGCCGTCGATGACCGTGACCGTGGCGACGTCCGGGACGACCACCATCAGTGTGGTGCCGTCGTCGGGACCCAGCGCGCCCAGGTCGACCCCGTCCAGCTCCGGCCAGGAGAACGACTTCAGCCCGCCTTCGACCCCGACCGTCGCGGGCAGGCCGTGGGGAAGTTCCAGGCGGGCGTTGGGCGAGACGTCCAGCAGCGCGTGGGCCGCCCAGATGAAACGGCGGCCCGGATCGGCGGAGACCTCGTAGGTGACGGTGAGGGTGTCGCCCTCGATCTCCATCCGGCGGCGCAGCCGGAATCCGCCGCCCTCGGCCTCGTGACCGTTTCCGGTCTCCCGCCATGGCCTGGACCACAGGTCCCCGTGGTCGGGCGGGCCGCCCAGCGTCGGCAGGCACTCCTCCAGGCCGCCGGCGTCGACGAAAGCGTCACCAGGAGCAACCCGCGCACGCAGCGGCTCCTGTCTGGACCAGAGCCATTCGCGGCCCGACGCCGATCGGAGCGAAGTCCACCTCCCCCCGAGCTCAGGATCCACGGTCACGGTCATCGTGCGGGCTCCGCCCACGTCGGGCTCCTCTGGTCGGGAGAAGGCCGTCATCGTACTCTGAGCGGAGCCCGCTGAAGGGGGGCCGATGGCTCTGCTGCACAGGCTCATCGAAGACCAGGTGGACCGGGATCCCGACGGCGTCGCGGTCCTGACCGACACCGAGGCGCTCACCTACCGCGAACTCGACGACCGGGCCAATCGCGTGGCCCGGTTCCTCCTCGACAGAGGCGTCCGCCCCGACGGGGTCGTGGGGGTCGGCATGGACCGGTCCGCCGCACTGGTCGCGGTCCTGCTCGGAGTGCTCAAGGCGGGCGCCGCCTACCTGCCGCTCGACCTCGACGCTCCCACCGCCCGCAACGCGGACCTGCTGCAACGCGCGGGAAGTGCGGTGTGCCTGTGCGACGGGCCGTCGGACCTGCCGGGCGCCCTGCCCCTCCCCGACCTGTCCGGCCTGGCCCCGGCCCGGCCGGATGTGCGGATCCGGGAGGACGGGCTGGTCTCGGTCTACCACACCTCGGGTTCGACCGGCCCGCCCAAGGCGGTGGCCAGCGTCCACCGGGGCTGGGTCGGCCGGATGCGCTGGATGCAGGACGCACACGACCTGCGGCCGGGTGAGCGGGTGCTACAGAAGACCACGCTGACCTTTGACGACGCGGCCGTCGAGGTGTTCTGGCCGCTGATCGCGGGCGGCACCGTCGTGATGCTCCCGCCGGGTCTGCACCGCGATCCGGCGGCGATCCGCGCGGCGACCGCCCGGCACCGCGTCGCCGTGCTCCAGTTCGTCCCGAGCTGGCTCGCCGAGTTCCTCGACCTGCCGCATGGTCCCGGCTTGGAATCGGTCCGCCTGGTCGTGTCCGCGGGCGAACCGCTCCAGCCGGAGCTGGTGCGGCGGTTCCGGCGGGCGTTCGGGCCGGACTGCGTGCTGCGGAACCTGTGGGGGCTGACCGAGACCTCGATCGATTCGACCGCGCACACCTGTGGCCCCGAGGACGAGGAGGGGCCGGTTCCGATCGGCACGGTCATCGACGGTGCCGAGGTGCACGTCCTGGACGATCTGCTCCGCCCGTGCCCTCCGGGCCGGCCCGGCGAGCTGTACATCGGCGGTTCGGGCCTGGCCCGCTGCTACCTCGGCGACCCCGTCCGGACGGCCGAGCGTTTCGTGGCGAGCCCCTTCGGCACGGGCGAGCGTCTCTACCGGACGGGCGACCGCGGCCTGCGGCGCGACGACGGGGCGCTGATGTTCCTCGGCCGCCATGACCGCCAGGTCAAACTACGGGGCATCCGCGTCGAGCTGAGCGAGATCGAGAACGCCCTGGTCCGCCACCCTTCCGTGGTCAACGCGGCGGTCGTCCTGGCCAGGGACCCGCTCGGTGAGCCCTGCCTCGTCGCCTACGTCGCGGGGCCGGCGCCCGCGCCGCGCGAGGAGTTCGTCGCCTTCCTGTCGCGCGAGCTGCCGCCCTACACGATCCCCTCGCTGTTCGTCCCGGTCGCGGAGATGCCCAAGACCTCCAGCGGCAAGACCGACCGGAAGTCGCTGCCCCCGCCCGACTGGTCGGCGCGCTCCGCGGCGGCCGCCTACCGACCGCCCTCCACTCCCCTGGAGCAGGCACTGGCCGAGCTGTGGGCCGAATCGCTCGGAGTCTCCCGCGTCGGCGTCGACGACGACTTCTTCCTCATCGGCGGCGCCTCGGTTCACGCGACCCGGCTGATGGCGCATGTCCGGTCGGCGTTCACCGTGGACATCCCCTTGCAGGAGCTGTTCGACCATCCGACGATCGCCCGGTTCGCACCGGTCGTCGAGGCCGCGGTCCATGCCGCGGTGGCCGCGATGAGCGACGCCGACGTCGCCTCTCGCATCGCGGAACCATGACGTCCGGCGAGTTCTCGTCGGCCGCCCGGCGGGAGCTGGTGGAACGGCTGTTACGCGGAGCCGGAGACCCGGCGATCGGGCCCCGCGCCCCCGGCGCGCCCGTTCCGCTGCTGCCCGCCCAGAGGAGGGTGTGGCTGGCCGACCGGTTGCTCGGCCGCGGCCCCGGCTACCACGTGTACATCGCGGCCGAACTGGTCGGCGACCTCGACGTCGAGGCGCTGCGCAGGGCCCTGGCCGACCTCGCAGGCCGCCATCAGGCGCTGCGCACGTCGTTCGCGGTCGAGGACGGCGAGGTCCGGCAGATCGTCGCCGCACGCGGTGCCGTGCCGCTGGAGGTCTCCGCGGCCTCCGACCTCGGCGCGCAACTCCGGGAGGCCGCACGCCGGACATTCCCCGACGAGGTCCCGCCCATCCGCGCGGAACTGTTCACGGGTGGCCGGACGCACCTGATCCTGGTCGCCCACCACCTCCTCGCGGACGGATGGTCGCTGCGGCTGCTCGTCGCCGACCTCTCCGCCCTCTACCGGGCCCATCGGCTCGGCCTGGCTCCCCCGCCCGTCCGGGCCGCCATCGGGGCGGCGGACGCGGCGTGCGCGCTCGCCCGGCCGCCCGGCCCGTCGCCGGAGGGGCTGCGGTTCTGGACGGAACGGCTCGCCCTTCCGCTGCCGGTCCTCGACCTGCCCGCCGACCGGTCGCGGCCGCCCGTCGCGACGGGGAACGGTGCGCTGCTGCGCCTGACCCTCGACCGGGGGCTCTGCGCGGCACTGCGGCGGCTCGGGGAAGGGACCGCCTTCTCGGCCCTGCTAGCGGGGTTCGCCGCAGCGCTCCAGCGCTGGACCGAACAGGACGACCTGGTGATCGGGGTCCCGGTCAGCGGCCGCGACAGGGCAGAACTCCAGTCCGTCGTCGGGCTCTTCGCCCAGACGCTGCCACTGCGGATCGGCCTTGCCGGCCACGAGGGACTTCGCGCCCTCGCCGCGCGGGTCCGCCGGCAGTTCCTGACCGCGCACCGGTATTCCGACGTGCCGTTCGATGCCATCGTGCGGGCGCTCGCCCTTCCCCGCGACGCCGCGCGCAACCCCGTCTACCAGGCGTCGTTCGTGATGGAGGACGAGCCGGTGGAGCTGGACCGGCTCGACGGCCTCCGGACGGTCCCGGCTCCGCTTCACAACGGCACCGCCAAGTTCGACGTCACCCTCTACGCGACCGAGCGCGGCGGCCCGATCGAGCTGTCCCTGGAGTACGCGACCGACGTCTTCGGCGAGGAGACCGCCCGGCGTCTCCTGGGGACCTGCCGGGACCTGCTGACCGCCGCGGCCGCCGCCCCGGACGTGCCGCTGCCCAGAGTGCCGCTGCCCCCGGGACCGCCCCTCGCGGGTCCCGTCCGAGCCCGCCCCGACCATGGAGCCCACCGCCTCGTCGCCGCCACCGGCGGCACCGCCCTGCTCGGTACGGGCCGGCCGATCGGCTACGGCGAACTGGACCAGCGCTCGTCGCGGCTCGCGATGCGGTTGCGCCACCGCGGAGTCGGCCGCGGCACGGTCGTCGCGATCCGTCTCGACCGCGGACCCGAGCTGGTGGTCGCCGCGCTCGCGGTGTGGCGGGCGGGCGGGGCGTTCCTCGGCGTCGATCCGGACCACCCGCCCGAGCGGACCCGCCGAATGCTCGAGCATGCGGGCGTCCGGCTCGTCATCACGCCCGGCGTCCTCGCCGATCTGGAGCGGGAGGGCCCGGCCACGGGCGGCCCGGACGCCGATGTCCGCGGCGCGGATCTGGCGTACGTCGTGCGGACGTCGGGTTCGAGCGGGCCCCCGAAAGGCGTCATGGCCACGCACGCCGGAGTGGTGAACTACCTGTCCTACGTCGTGGAGCAGTACGGCCTCGGCGCGGACGACGTCGTTCTGCAACTGCCGTCGTTCGCGTTCGACTCCGCGATCCGCGACACCTTCGCGCCGCTCGCCGCCGGCGCCACCCTCGTGCTCACCGATTCCCGGACGTCCGCCGACCCCGCGTCGATCCTCGACGCCCTGGCCCGGCACCGCGTCACCTGCCTGCTGAGCGTGGTGCCGACTCTGCTCACCGAGCTCGCGCGCGCGGCCGGGGGGCACTGGGCACGCGACCACTCCGCGCTGCGGCTGGTCCTCGTCAGCGGTGAACCTCTACGCTGGGCCGACCTGCGCCGCGCCCGGAGCGCGCTCGGCCCCGGCGCGGTCTTCGTCAACCAGTACGGGCCGACCGAGACGACGATGACCGCGACCTTCCGTCCCGTCGCCCCAGGCGAGGACGGGACCGGCGACGTGCCCGCAGGACGCCTCATCCCGAACCTCGACGGCGTCATCCTGGACCGGTTCCTGCGGCCGGTCGCCCCGGGAGTGCCCGGCGAACTGTACCTCGGGGGCACCGGCGTGGCCCGCGGCTATCTGGGCGACTCCGCCACGTCGGCGTCGCGGTTCGTGGCCGGGCCGGACGGCGCGCTCCGCTACCGCACCGGCGACCGCGTTCGCGTCCTGCCGGACGGCGAGATCGCCTTCCTCCGCCGCACCGACGCCTTGCTGAAGCGCCACGGCGTCCGGGTGGATCCCGGCGAGGTCGAGGAGGCGCTGCGGTCGGTCCCCGGCGTCCACGACGCGGCGGTGACAGCCGACGGCGCCGAACTGGCCGCCTACCTCACCGGTGCGGGCGCCCTGGACGCCGCCGCGCTCCGGGCCCACCTGCGGGCCCTGCTGCCCGGCCCCATGATTCCCAGCTCGTACCACCAGCTCCCGGCCCTGCCTCGGACCCCCAACGGCAAGGTCGACCGGGCGGCGCTCACCCCCTCCCCGGACTCCGCGCTGAGCCGGCCGCCGGGACGCCCGCCCGCGACCGCGCTCGAACGGAGCATCGCCGGGCTGTGGGCCGAAGCGCTCGGCTCCGCCGCTCCCGTCCCCGCCGACGTCGACTTCTTCGCCCTCGGCGGCGATTCCCTGGCGGCGATCGTGCTGGCGGAACGGCTCACGGAACATCTCGGCGCGCGGGTGGCCCCGGCCGACCTCCTGGCCTCGGCGACCGTCGCCGCGCTCGCCGAAGGCCGCGGCCTCGCGGACGGTGCCCGGCACGCCGTCCCTCTCCGGGACGGCGAGGGGGCGCCACTGGTACTCATCCATCCCCTGTCGGGCGATCTGCTCTGCTACCGGCACCTGCTGGCCGGGCTGCCACCGAGCCGTACGGTCCTCGGATTCCAGTCGCACGGGGCACCGCCCGGCACGGTGGCCGAGCTCGCCGGCCGGTACGCGCGGGAGGCCCGGCGGCGTCATCCGCGGGGCCCGCTCGACCTGGCAGGCTGGTCGTTCGGCGGGCTGATCGCCGTCGAGATGGCCCGGCTGCTCGGCGGCGCGCGTGGCGGCGTCCGGACCCTCGCCCTGCTCGACACCTCGCCGCGCGACGAGACCGAGGACCTGACCGAGGCCGAAGCACGCGCGATCCTCGCCGCGACCTCGCCGGGCCCCGTCCCCGAGTCGCTGGTCGAGTCGCTGCTCGCCAATGCCCGCGCCCGCCGCGGATACCGGTTCCGCGGCCCCCGCCTGGACATCGACCTCGTGCTGGTGCAGGCCACCCAGGACTATCCCGTCCTGCCTGCGCGCCGGATGGACGAACCCGAGCTGTGGCGTGCGCGCACCACGGGCTCGGTCCGTGTCCTGTCCCTGCCCACCAGTCACTACGGCCTTCTCGACACCGACCATGTGTCCGCGATCGCCAGGATCCTGGAACCTGTTGCGGACCGCGGCGCCCGAAAGGCAGGCTGACCCCGTGACCGACTACGTCGAGGTTCCCTTGCAGGACGGGGTCTCGCTCATCGTCCAGCGCGCCCCCGAGGACGAGGGCGACATCGTCCGCGCGGGCCGTATCCGTGACGTGGCCGCGCTCGCCGGGGAGTCGTTCGAATCGGCGCTCCAGCGGCTGAAGACCGCCGCCGAGCAGGTCGGGGCCACGATGCGGAACTCCGTGTCGCCGCCCTCGGAGATCACCGTCGAGTTCGCGATCAAGGTCGGGACGTCGGCGGGTGTCGTCATCGCCAACACCAACGCCGAGGCCAACCTCAAGGTCGCGCTGCGCTGGACGGACGCCCCCGCGGCCGGGCCTCCGGCGGACTCCTCGGAGTGAGCGGGACCCTCCACGGGAGCGTCGCACGGATCTGGTCCCCGGCGGGAACGATCGTCGGCGCGGGACTCCTCGTCCGCGAGCGGCACGTGCTCACCTGCGCGCATGTCGTCGCGGGCGCGCTCGGCATCGAGGACACCGGAGCGCCCCTCCCCGAGGGCGTCGTCGAACTCGATTTCCCCCTGGCGAGCCACGGGCCCCGGCTGACCGCGCGCATCGTCCACTGGGTGCCGGTCGGGCCGGACGGCGAAGGGGACATCGCGGGCCTGCTCCTCGACGCCGACCCGCCCGCGGGCACCGAGCCCGCCCTGCTGGTCTCCACCGCGCAGCCCTATGGACTGGCGTTCCGGACCTTCGGGTTCCCCGGCGGGCGTCCGGGCGGCGACTGGGCCGACGGGGTCTTCGCCGGCGTCCAGGCCACCTCCTGGCTGCAACTGGAGCACGAGCGCCAGACCGGACGCAGGGTGCAGCGCGGTTACAGCGGAGCTCCCGTCTGGGTGGACGAACTCCAGGGTGTGGCAGGCATGGTCGTCGCGGCGGACCGACAGGACACCGACCGCGTCGCCTACGCGCTGACCACCGAGACCCTCGTGGCGTCCTGGCCCGAGGTCCTGGAAGAAAGGACCATCGCCCCCACCCCCTACAAGGGCCTCGCGGCGTTCCGGCGGAGCGACGCCGAAGTGTTCTTCGGCCGGAACGAGGACGTCGCGCGGTTGAAGAGCGCGGTCGCGGCGAAACCGCTGACAGCGGTCATCGGGCCGTCCGGGGGAGGCAAGTCGTCGGTCGTCCAGGCCGGGCTCATCCCCGCTCTCGAGGAGGAGGGATCCTGGTCGTTCGCGGTGTTCCGGCCGCGTAAGCAGCCCTATGAGGAATTGGCCAGAGAACTGCTGCGGCTGCTGCAGCCCGACTCGTCGGAGTTCGACCTGTTGCTGGAGACCCCGCGGATGACCGAGCTGCTGGAGCGCGGCGGGCTCGGCATGGTCGCCAGGCGCGTCACCGGCGAGGGCGGCCGGCTGCTGATCGTCGGGGACCAGTTCGAGGAGCTGTACACCCACCACCGCGACCCCGACAAGCCCCGCCGGTTCGTCACCGACCTCCTCGGCCTCGCCGACGAACCGGACGTGCGGCTGGTGCTGACGATGCGTGCCGACTTCCTCAACCAGGCCCTGGGCGACCGGGCGTTCGCCGAGGCGCTCACCGGCGCGATCGAGCCGGTCGGCCCGCTGTCGGCCGCCGGGCTGCGCGAGGCGGTCGAGCGGCCCGCGGCGCTGCGCCGGGCCGTGTTCGAACCGGGTCTCGTCCACCGGATCCTCGAGGACGTCGGCGGGCGGCCGGGACGGCTGCCGCTGCTGGAGTTCACGCTGTCCCTGCTGTGGGAGCGGCAGCACCGCCTGACCATCGGCCACGACGCCTACGAGGCGATCGGCGGGGTCGAGGGTGCGCTGACCCACCACGCCGAGCAGGTCCTGGGCCACTACCCCGAGGCCGAGCGGCTCCAGGTGAGGCAGGTGCTGCTCCAGCTGGTCACTCCCGGAGAAGGCACACCCGACACCCGCCGGCTCGCGAGCAGGACCGAGCTGAGGCCCGGCGACTGGCCGATCGCCCGCCGGCTCGCCGACGACCGGCTGGTGGTGACCGGCGCCGACCCGTCCGGCGAGCAGACCGTCGAACTGGTTCACGAGGCCCTCATCACCGGCTGGCCCCGGCTCCGCGAGTGGGTCGCCCTGGACCGCACCTTCCGGATCTGGCAGGAACGGGTCCGCGAGCAGATCCGCGTGTGGCGGGCGTTCGGCGAGGACCAAAGCGTCCTGCTGCGCGGTCCGCTGCTCGCGGAGGCCGAGACCTGGCTGGCGGAGCGCGACGCCGAGATCACCGTCGAGGAGCACGAGTTCGTCCGGCTCAGCAGGGAGCGTCAGGAACAGGAGGACGCACGCTACCGCAGGCTCTACGCCGAGGCCCTCTCGCGGCAGCTCGTCGCCCACTCCGAACTGGTCCGCGGCGAACGGCCCAACGCGCTGCCGCTCAGCGTGTTGCTGGCCGCCGAGGCGCTACGGCGGTCGCCGTCGTTCGAGGCCGATCTCGCACTGCGGCGCGGGCTGGCGCTGCTGCCCACGAAAGCGGTCCGGCTCCCGCATGAGGCCGACGTCCAGGTCGCCCGGTTCTCCCCCGACGGCTCCCTGCTCGTGACGGCGGGCGATGACGCGGCGGCCCGCGTCTGGGACGTGCGGACCGGCGAGGAGCTCCACCGCCTGCGGCACCGCAGCGGCGGCTGGCTGCGCGCCGTCGCGTTCAGCCCCGACGGAACCCGCCTGGTCACCGGAAGCGAGAACGGCGGGGCGCGGCTGTGGTCCCTCGACGACGGGAGCCTGCTCGGCGAGCTCGTGCACGGCGGCTGGGTCGCCGCGCTCGCCTACCACCCCGGCGGCGCGCTGCTGGCGAGCGGCAGCGACGACGGTCTGGTGCGCGTCTGGGACGGCCGTGACACCCCGCTCGTCAGCATTCCGCTGGACGGATGGGTGCGCAGCGTCGCGTTCAACGGCGACGGCTCCCTCATGGTGACCGGCGGAGCCGACCGCATCGCCCGGATCTGGAACACGGCCGACTGGACCGAACTCGCCCGCCACGCGCACGGAGAGCCCGTCCGCGACGCGGTGTTCGGGCCCGGCGGGCTGGCCGCGAGCGCGAGCGACGACGGCACGGCGGTGCTCTGGAACGTCGACGGGATCCGTCATGTCCTGCGGCACGACGGCCCGGTGACGGCCGTCGCGTTCTCCGCCGACGTACGGCTCGCGGCCACCGCCTGCGACGACGGCCACGCCCGGATTTGGGACACGGCGACCGGCGCGGAACTCGTCCGGCTGCGGCACGGCGGCGCGGTGCGCGCCGTGGTCTTCGATCCGGTGTCCCCCCGGCTGTTCACCGGTTCCGACGACGGCACCGCACGGGTGTGGAGCACCGGAGGCGCCGAACTCCTGCGGATGTGCCACCAGAAGGCCGTCCGGGCCGTGGCGGTCAGCCCCGGCGGCGAATGGGGCGCGTCGGCCAGCCAGGACGACGAGGGCGCCCTCTGGTCGACGACCGCGCATGCCGAGCAGCGCCACCAGAGCGCGGGCGGACCGGTCGCGGCGCTGGCGATGGGGGGCGAACGGCTCGCGGCCTCCACCGAGGGGGCGATCCGACTGTGGAGCGCGGACGGGCGCACCGGTACCGCGGCGCTCGCCACCGGGACGTCTCCCCGCGTCCTGGCCGTCTCCCCCGACGGCCTGACTCTCGCGGGCGCCGGCGAAGGCGGCGAGGTCCGGCGCTGGGCCCTGCCTGCCGGAGATCCCGCACCGGTCCTGCCGACCGGTGCGGAAGAGGTACGCGCGCTGGCGTTCGCTCCGGACGGCCGGACCCTCGCCGCCGTCGGCGACATCCCGGCCGTCCTCCTGCTGCCCTCGGCCGGCGGCGCCCCTGCGCGGGCGGAACTGGGCGACGGCGCGGGCGCCGTGGCCTTCTCCGCCGACGGTGCGCGCGTCGCCGCCCTCGACGACTCCGGCGTCCTCACTCTCGCCGCCCGCGACGGCACCGTACTGGAGCACCGTTCCTTCGCCCGGGACGACTGGTGGGGCGGGGGCGCGCTGCACGGGTTCACGTCGCTGGCCGCGATCGGCCGCGCGGGGCGCACCCGCGTCTTCGACGCCGAGACCGGCGAGGTCCGCGCCGAGGTCGATCCCGAGAGCTGGGTGAGCCGCGCCGTCTTCAGTCCGGACGGTCGGCTGTTCGCCACCGTCGGGGATGACGCGGTCGTCCGCGTCTGGGATGCGGACACCGGGAACGAGCGATGCCGTCTCCCCCACCCCGCCGAGGTCACCGGTGTCGTCTTCGCCCCCGACGGGACCGTGGTCACCGGGGCGTCCGACGGTTGGGTCCGCTGGTGGCCTCTCCGTCCCGAAGACCTCCTCGCCCAAGCCGCCGAGCGGGTGTCCAGGGAACTGACGCCAGAAGAGCGTTCGCGTTACCTCGGTGTCGAAGCGACATGACCTGAACGCCGGTTCCGCTGACCGGTAGCGGACACCAGAGCGACGAAATGCCGGTCCAATGGTGTCTAGCATGGTGAGGCAGCGCTGTTCCGGCGCCGGGAAGGAGAACGAATGCCGGCGGCGGAGGAATTGATACGGGAACTCACAGATCGCGGGTACGCCGATTTCACGGGGGTTCCCCGTTCGATGCTCAAAGGGATATTCAAGATCGTTGAAAACCCTGGGCCGAGCGGACGAATTCGGCATTTTCCGGCGCCGCGTGAGGACACCGCGCTGGGGGTCGCATCGGGATTGGCGGTCGCCGGCCGCAAAGCCGTGGTGCTGATGCAGAATTCCGGACTGGCGAATGGGCTGAACGTGCTCACCTCGTTCAATCTCGTCTACGAGGTGCGGCTTCCGCTGGTGGTCAGCTGGCGCGGGTCCGACCCGGACGACGCCGTCGAGCACCGGGTGATCGGCCGGGAGCTCCCCCGGCTTCTGGACCTCTTCGGCCTCGCCTGGAACGTCCTCGACGTGTCCGATGTCCGCCGGTCGGTCGACACGTGGCTCGCACGCCTGGTGGAGACGACCTCGGTGCTCGTCGTGCGCGAGGGGATCTGACCGTGCTCGGGACGCGCGAGGCGATCGGCCTGGTCCTCGACCGGTTCCCGGCCGCGCTGTACGTCTCCACCTGCGGCTTCATCTCGCGCGACCTGTTCGGCCTCGGAGACCGTCCGGCCAACTTCTACATGGTGGGCTCCATGGGCATCGCCGCCCCCTTCGCCCTGGGTGTGGCGCTGGCCGAACCTGGGCGGACGGTCGTGGTCCTCGACGGCGACGGCTCGCTGGCCATGAACCTCGGCTGCCTGCCGATGACGGGCGGGCTGGCCCCGGACCTCGTGCACGTCGTCCTCGACAACTCCTGCCACGAGAGCACCGGCGGCCAGCGGACGGTCCTGCCGGACGACCTCGCGGCCGTCGCCCTCGGATGCGGCTACGCGGGCGCGGCCGCAGCCGACTCTCCCGAGTCCTTCGGCGAGGTGAAAGTGCACGCCACACCTTTCCTTCTCCATCTCCGGTGCCGGCCCCGGAGCGGTGGGCCCGGCGGCCGGGTGTCCCGGTCACCGCAGGAGATCGTGGCCGCTTTCAGGTCGGAGATCGGGGTCCTGCCGTGACGGTGGGTCTGCGGGCGGCCCTGGAGAGCGGCCGGCTCCTGCGGGCCACCGGGGCGCACAGCGCGCTCAGTGCCCGTCTCGTGGAGGAGGCCGGGTTCGACGTCGTCTGGTCGAGCGGACTGGAGATCTCGGCCGTCGCGGGAGTGCCCGACGCCGACATCCTCACCATGCCGCGGTTCCTGGAGGCCGCCGCGGAGATGGCGGAGGCGGTCGCGATCCCGGTTCTCGCGGACTGCAACTCGGGATACGGCAACCCGAGCAACGTCGCCTACATGGTGCGAGCGTTCGAGGCGCGCGGCGTGGCGGGCGTCTGCATCGAGGACAAGCTGTTCCCCAAACTGAACAGTTTCGTGGCGGGCGACCACGCGCTTGCCTCGGCCGCGGACTTCGCCGCCAAGATCCGGGCGGCGGTCGAGTCGCGCCGGAGCCGCGACCTCATGGTCGTGGCCAGGATCGAGGCGCTGATCTCGGGCCGCGGCTTGGACGAGGCCCTCCGCCGAGCCGGAGTCTATGAGCGGGCGGGGGCCGACGCCCTGCTCATCCACTCCAAGGAGCCGGAGCCCGACGAGGTGTTCGCGTTCCGGGAGCGGTACCGCGGGGACCTCCCCGTCATCGTGATACCTACCACCTACCACCAGGTCATCGCCGCCGAGCTGGCCGAGCGCGGCTTCGGCATGGTCATCTACGCCAACCACGGACTGCGCTGCTCCATCTCGGCGATGCGGCGCACCTTCGCACGGATCATCGAGGACGGCACCACCGGCAATGTCGAGCAGACCATGGCCTCGCTCCAGGACGTCTTCGACCTCCAGCACGTCCGGGAGATGACGGAGCGTCAGCGCAGGTTCGAGACACAGGGCCGCGAGCTGGCCGCGCCCGGCGACACACCGCCGGCGGCCCCTAGTACCAACGGCCGGTCTCCCGGAGGAAGCGGGGCAGGCCCCCCGGCGCCATCGATCCCAACGCGGTCCGGCTCTCCGGAGTGACCCGGCCGCCGATGCGCAGGCTGAGCAGGCGGCATCCGGCGGAGGAGGCGGCGGCGAAGGCGACACTCGCGAAGGGCTTGAAGTAGGCCGAGTCGCCCGGTTCCAGACGATCTTCGAAGGACCTGCCGTCGAAGCTCCAGCGAAGGTCCGCGGGAGCGGCTCCCACGTTGTAGACGTACTGGTGCTGGTAGGTGCGGAGCGCCACGTCGGCGGAACCGGTCACCGGGAGGATCTCCAGTGCCCGGGTGTGGGGGTGGAGGCTGCTTCCGGCGAGCTCTCTGATCCGGTAGGCGGCGGGTCCCGGCGAAGGGTAGGACCACTGCCTCGCCTCACCCGCCCGGCAGTGACGGATCGAACCGGCCATGTCGCTGACGACCGGCAGCAGGTCGCGGGGACTGACGCGCAGCGCCTTCGCCATTCGCGCCAGCTCCTCCGCCGTGGGCGGCACGTCTCCGGTGAGCAGGTCGGCGACCCGGTCCTCCGGAATCCCCGCGAGACCTGCGAACCGGTCGGCGGGCAGGGCGCAGCCGTCCAGGAAGTCCCGGAGGATCGCCGCGGAGGCGGGCTCCTCGGGCCGGCGCACGAAGCTCGCGGCGGTCCCGGAGCCGAGTGCCGCCAGCTCCCGCTGGGCGTCGCCGACCAGTTCGGCGCCGTAGGTGAGCGCCAGGATATGCGCGTCGGCGCCCTCCTCCCGGCAGGTGAACGTGTGCGGCGAGAACGGGACTCCCCAGACCGAGTCGCCGGTGTTCATGCGCAGCACCCGGTCGCCTTCCGGCTCGCGCACGTAGTAGTTGACCGGCCCGACGAAATAGGTGAACTGGTAGAGGAGGTGCCCTCTGTTCCACCGGACTCCCGGGTGCGCGGGATCGTCGTCGTCGACGACCGAGAGCATCCTGATCCACTCCGGCCGGAACGAGGCCACCCGTGACATCGCGGTGTCCCGGTACTCGTAGTAGGCGATGCCGCCGCGCCGCAGCACCCTCGCCGAGGCGATGGCGTCCGTCAGCCGGTGGACGACCGCGCCGTCCGGGCAGTCGTCGCGCCAGGGCATCAGGTCGCTTTCGTTGACCGGCCAGACGGCTGCGGCACGGCGCAGCACCTCCGCCGGGATCTCCGCTCCGCCCCCGGCATAGGAGGCGAACTCGGCCGCTGTGATGCCGAGGTCGGCGGCCGCTGCTTCGTCGTCTCGCTTCAGGTCATTGGCCGCGCTCCGCAGGAGCGCCGCCGCCCGGAGCCGGTAGCCCCGCTCGTCCACCGAGCTGTCGTTCACAGGACGGCCTCCAATGCCTCCTGGACGGAGCCGGCTTCGAGGTCGACGGGGTTGTTCCCGGCGCGGTCCCCCACCTCCATCCCGGCCCGCACCAGACCGGCCAGGTCCTTCGCGGCGACCCCGTAGCCGCCGAGCTCCGCGGGCCAGGCATGTCGCCGCAACCGCTCGGCGATCAGGTCGCCCGTCCTCCCCGTGACGGATCCGAGCAGGAGCACGGAGTCCTCGACGGTGACACGAGCGGGGCCCTTCGAGCGCGCCAGGTTGTAGTCGGCGAGCCAGCGCAGGTTGAGCATGCAGGCCACTCCATGAGGGATTCCGTAACGGATGGTCAGGGCGTAGGCGAACGCGTGGGCGGCGGTGGTCCGCGTCATCGCGATGGCCCGCCCGGCGGCCAGGGCCCCGGCAGCGAGGCGTTCGCGGACTTCCAGCGGCGGGTCCTGCACGCGAGCGCCGAGATGCGGGACCAGGAGCGTCAGGGCCTCCCTCGCCAGGCGACGGGACGCGTCGGTGGCCCGCCTGCTCCAGTGGGACTCCACGCCGTGGCACACCGCGTCGAACAGTCCGCTGCTGACCACTTCGGGTGGGCACGACGCCGTCAGGCACGGGTCGACGATCGCGACGTCCGCGCGGACCCGGGAGTGATCCAGGGAATACTTGCGTCCCGCGTGGAAGATCGTGGCGAATCCGGTCACCTCACTGCCACTGCCCGCAGTGGTGGCGACCAGGAACAAGGGCAGCCCGTCGGCGGCGAACCGGTCGTCCGCCCCCGTCAGCGCGGCCAAGGCGAGCGAGGGGTCCGCGGGAAGCAGCCGGACGGCCTTGGCGACGTCCATCGCACTCCCGCCGCCGACCCCGACGATCGCGTCGGGCCGCCAGGCGTCCCGGACCCGGCATCCCTCGACGACATGGTCGAGCAGCGGGTTCGGGGTGAAGGCCGAGAATGCGCGCCACTCCAGGCCCTCCAGGGCGCGGTCGGCATGGATCGACCGCAGGGCGCGGTCCGTCGCGATCAGCAGCGGCCGTCGCACCCGGTGGCGGGCAAGGATCGCACCGACGGCGTCCGACTCGCCCGGCCCGACGAAGAGTTCCGGTTCGGTCATCGCCGGCCACCGGGCTTGAGGAGGGCGTTCGCGAGGTCCGCGGCGGCCGTTTCCAGAATCGCCTCCGCATCGCGGATCGCTTCGGAGGCGGTCGCCCGGTAATCGGTGAACGGGACGACGACCGTGCCGGGGCCCAGGACTCCGCCTATCGCCGGATCCACGGAACCCGCGATCAGGCCGCTCCGGGCCGTCCCCCCGACGGCGGTCAGCAGCCGGTAGGTCCCCTTGCCGAGCAGGCTGGTCCGGTCGAAACGGCCCTCGCCCGTGATGACGAGGTCGGCGCGGGCCAGCGGGCCCGCCAGGTCCAGGAGCTCGTTCATGACCGTGAAGCCAGGCGCGCACCGCGCCCCGAGGGCGGCGAGTGCCCCGGCCAGACCGCCTCCGGAACCACCGCACCGCACCGTCTGAACGTCCCGGCCGGTCCGCTCCCTGTAGCGTTCGCGGAGCCGTCGCATCCGTGCCTCCAGCCGGGGGACGTCCGCTTCGGTCGCCCCCTTCTGCCGGGCGAAGTACCGCGTGGCATCGGCGAAGCCGATCTCCACGTCGCCCGCGACCCGCAGGTCCGCTCGGACAGCCGTCCAGGACAGCGCCTCCACCGCACCGAGCCCGCCGTCCAGGGTCACCGTGTCGCCGATCGTCACGATGATCCGCTCATGGCCCGCGGCCACTGCCAGGGCGACGAGTTCGCCCACCCCCCGTGTGGTCGACCTCATCGGGTCCGGCCGGGCGCCCGCACGTGCCCACCCGCACGCCTCGGCGGCCTCGACGACCGCGGTGCCGTCGGGCAGTTCCGCCCAGGCCGCCTCCACCGTGCCGCCGTAGGGGCCGGTGACCCGCGCCCGACGGAGGCGCGCGTTCCGGTGCGCGGCCAGGACGTCCAGCGTCCCCTGGCCGCCATCGCTCAGCGGCATCGCCAGGATGTCGAGGGACGGATCAAGCCGGACCAGTGCGCGGGTCACCGCGGACGCCACGGTTCCAGCGGTCAACGTGCCGCGGAACTTGTCGGGGAGGACGACCACCCGCCGGCAGCCCGTCACGACGGCTGGGCCGAACGGACGGCCAGGAGGAGCGCGGCGACGGTCCGCGCCTCGCGGATCACTCCGTCGCCGCACAGGCGGACGGCGTCGTCAAGGAGCAGCGTCGCGGGTTTCAGGCTGTGCTCCTCATCGCCGTCCAACGGATCGGGCGTCAGCCCGGTCGCCAGGAAGACATGGGTCCGCTGCGACAGGTAGCCGGGGCTCAGGCTGAGCGTGCAGAGCGGGGTGAGGTCGCCGCGCAGCCCGAGTTCCTCGCGCAACTCCCGGCCGGCGGCCTCCAGTGGGCTCTCACCTGGATCGATCCGTCCCTTGGGCAGGCAGAGCTCGCGCCCGTCGATCGCCCCGAAGTACTCCTCGACGAGATGGACCCGGCCCTCCTCGTCGAGGGCGACGACCGCGACGCTGTCGTCCTTCTTCAGGACCTCCCAGGTGACGACACGGTCCGGGGCCACCCTGATGTCCCGCTCGACCACCGTCAGCCTGCGGCCGCGGAAGACCTCCCGCTCCGCGAGGACCTCCTCCTCTTGATCAGCCAATGCCCGCCTCCCGCGTCAGCCAGCGGTGCTGGTTCTCCAGGTGGTGGGCCTCGCCGCTCTCGTGGCCGTTCCAGGCGTACACCGTGATCTCCTTCGGCCCTCCGTAGACGTTGAAACAGCCGTACACCCCCTGCGGCGGGCACGTCTCGTCCATGAGCGCCACACCGAAGTGAGCGGGGCACTGCGCGGCGGGCACGAGGCAGGCCACGTCGAAGTAGGCCAGCGTGGCGAACGCCCGGTCGGCGAGGCTCCGGTGAGTCCTGCACCACTTGACGAGCTCCGGGTACGGGCCCGTCACCGCGGCCCGGCAGGAGGCGCGGATGTCGCAGAGGAACGGGACGTTAGGCATCGCCGCCGCGACCCCGGGATGAAGGGAAGCCGCGACCAGCGACAGTGCTCCCCCTTGGCTGGTGCCGGTGGTGACCAGCCGCGCGGGATCTGCGGACGGCAGCTCCCTGGCAGCGTCGACGGCCCGTACGGCGTCGGTGAACAGCCGCCGGTAGTAGTAGTCCTCCCGGGCGGTGAGCCCGTCGGTGAGGAAGCCCGGCACCTGGGGCCCTCCGGACGACCCCGGATCAGGGGTGTCGCCGACCCGCCAGGAGCTGCCCTGCCCGCGGGTGTCCATGATCAGGTGCGGGTATCCGGCGGCGGACCAGAAGAGCAGCTCGTGGTGGAGCCCCCGCCCGCCCCCGTAGCCGATGAACTCGATGATCGTCGCGGCGTCCCTGCGGGGCTCGCGCGGCAGCAGGTACCACGCCCTGATCGGATGGCCGCCGAAGCCCGCGAAACCGACGTCGTACACTTCGGCGCCTCGAAGAGGCGTCTCGGTGACGCGCTCCACCGTGACGTCCAAGGGGAAACGGGCGGTCTCGTCGAGGGTCTCGCGCCAGAAGTCGCTCAGGTCCGCCGGCACGGGCGTCGCCGGACGGTAGGAGAGGAGTTCGTGCGCCGTGGTGTCGTAGAACATCCGTTCCCCGTCTCAGCTGCTCTCGGCTACCAGGTCGGCGACGGAGAATCCGTCGAGAATGGCGTCTCCCATCGACCCGTAGGTCCATCTCCCATACCGTCCGCACGAGTGGATTCCCGCTTCGGCGAGCCAAGGGAGGATCGTCTCGACCGCTCGCTCCCTGGCCTTGTCGAAGACCACATAGGCATGGTCGACCTTGTGATGCTCCATGAACAGCAGGTCGGCGGCCGACCTGACAGCGCCGATCCTCACCAGGGCATCGAGGATGTCCGAGTCGTCGACCGGTCCCGCCTGATCCGCGATCTCCACCCAGAGGCTCGCGCCGCCGGGCGGGGCCATCGCCGCGGCCGCGTTGGTGTAGACGCCCATCCGGTAGAACGGGATTCCCGGTTCCGGCGTGTAGACCCAGTGCTCGACCATCGGCGAGGGAGCTCGCAGCGCGATGTTCGCATAGCGCATCGCGCTGGACCGCAGTGCCCCGCGCGCCTCGGCGATGTGCGGCGGGAGGCCGGGGATCCGGTCGAGCAGTTCGGGTAGCGCGATCGTGGAGACGATCACCCGCCAGTCGAACCATTCCGGCGACCCGCTCAACCGCAGGCGCTTCCCGGCGAGGTCGACCTCCTGCAGCGAGGTCCCGAGCCGAAGGGAGAAGCCGTCACGGTTCCGGCAGGCCGCGAGCATCGCCGCGGGCAGGACACCGATGCCCCCCTCGGCCGGGTAGAGGAAACGGGCGTTGTAGCCGACGCGGTCCTGGCGGACGCCGAGGGCGCCGCCCAGCACCTGCGCGGTCGTCGGCATCGGGAAGTAGTCCTTCAACCATTCGGTGCGCAGGTCGTCCAGGGAGATTCCCCGGAACTTCTTGGAGTAGTAGGGCAGGAAGAAATGCCGGGCCATACCCCGCCCGAACCGTCCGACGACGAAGTCCTCGAAGCGCATCTCCGAGGGGCTCTCCCTCCGCTTCCGAAGGCGCGCCAGAGCGAAGTCGGCCAGGCAGCGCAACCGGGCCGGCCAGGGCAGTCCGTGGATGTTCGCCTGGAACGGGTAGTTGATGGTCCTTCCATAGAGCCGCACCGTCGAACGACGTTCCAACCAGACCAGGTTCTCCCCGCCGAGAAGCCCGAACACCAGCTCCCTGAGCCGTTCGTCCCGCAGGTGAAGCCAGTGCCCGGTGACGTCGAAGGTGTACCCGTCCCGGTTTCTGCTCCGCGCCTTCCCGCCGACCGCCTCGTCCCGCTCCACCAGCACGACCGGCTCCCGCTCCAGCCGCATCGCCGCGGACAGACCAGCCAGCCCGGCTCCCACAACGACCACAGGCGCCAAGGTCACCGTCCTCATCGCGCACCGCCGATTCCAGCAACCTATGACGGTGCCCCGCTCTGGCCAAGGCCCGCATCCGGTCACCGGCCAACGCACGGCACACTCCGCAAGACACGGGCGGGAAGAGCGGACGATTCGGAGCCGGGGTTGCGGCGGTGGGCGTAGGTGGCCTCAGGTGAGGGGTTTGGTGTCGGCGGGGAGGTCGAAGGTGAGGCCGCTGGAGCCTTCGCCGCGGCCGGTGCCGCGGCGGGCGCTGAGCCAGACGGCGACGCGGCCGTTGCCCCAGCGGGTGCGGTTGTAGGCGACGGTGACCTTGGTGCCGGTCTGCGGGACCTCTTCTTCGTTGAGGAAGTACGACCGTTGCGGGGCGGCGTCCAAGCCCTCGCGGAGGATCGTGGTGCGGGGGCGGACGGGCTTGGTGTCGATCTCGCTGGGCATGGCGGCGCGCTGGAGCCGGATCTTGCGGCTGTCGCCGGGGACGTGCACGGGGATGAACGGAATCCAGTGGCCGGGGACCGAGGTCATGGCCAGGTAGGCGATGGAGGCCAGCGGGGCGGTGGGGGGCGTGCGCGGGAACAGACGGCGGCGCTGGGCGAGGATCTCGGCGGCGACCTCGCCGCCGCGGCGGCCCGGGCCGGTGGGCAGCCGTACGGTCTGCTCGATGCCCCACACCATGTTGGCGTTCTCGTCGCGGATGAGGTCGACCTCTTCCAGGACGGGTCCGTCGGCGACCTTGGGGACGGTGGGGGCGAGGAACAGGCCCGTGTCGGCGGGGACGGCGTCTGAGCCGATGGTGTCCAGGGTGAACATGGACCAGCGCTGCCAGTCCTTGTCGGCCCCTGCACCGGCGGGCGTGACCCACAGGCGCTGGCCGAAGACGTCGGTGACGGCCAGGCCGCGTAGTGAGGCCAGCGTTCCGGTGGGCAGGTCGCACGGCAGGTAGAACCAGTCGTTGCTGTAGACGAGGGCGAACTCCAGGACGACCAGCCGGGCCATGTCGGTGCGGTCCGGGCGGACGGCGGCGAAGTTGGTCTTGCCGTCCTCCACCGCCCACCAGCGCGGCAGCGGCATGCCGGAGTAGCGCACCGGAGCCGGGAAGACCGTGCGGTTGATCGGGGCGGGCGGTGCGGCGGCCCCGCCCACCCGGGTGTCGGGGTCGATGGAGAAGGCATGCCAGTCGAGCTCGCCGCCCGGATACTCCTGTGCGGTCAGCACCTTCTCCGCGCCCCCCGGCAGCCCCGCGGCGACCGAGAACCGATGCTCCAGGCGGCGCGGATCCCAGGTGGCGTCGCCGGCGGGCTGATCGATCAGGCCGTCGAACCAGCCGGCCAGCCGGACGCCCAGCTCGTTGATCAGCGTGCGGTGCGGTGGCGCGACATGGTCGATGCCGTCGGCGGCCTCATGTCCCGCCTTGATGCGAAGGTACAGCTCGTACCCGTCCATCCGCCGGCCGGCGACGGCCTGCAGCGTGGACCAGACCTCGGGATGGGCCACCCGCGGGGTGTCGGCGTCGCTGGCCGGGGACGGCAGTGCGATGGGATACAGCTCGACGAAGTCCTGCCGATGATGGTGGATGGGCGGGTGCAGGCTCATCAGCTTGAGCCAGCGGCGGCCGATGGCAAGGCGCAGATCATACGAGATCCGCTCCGGCCCGAAGGCGAACGGCAGCGCCCGGCGTTCGGCGACGTCCTCCAACGGACGGTCAGCGGGCAGATTCTCAGCCGAGCCGCCCGACGCGGACCGGAACCGGCTCGGAACCGCCATCCCCACCGAGTACATGGCGGTGACCGGCGTCCCGGCGTCGGAGCCGCGGAACTCGCCGAGCTGCCATTGCCGGGTGAGCAGCCACAGCGCGTCCCGCACCTCCACGCGCAAGGCCCGCTCGAAGTCCGCCGTGCGGGGACGTCCCTCCAGCCGGTTCCACAGGCCGACGGTCGGGTACTCCCGCTCCGCCAAGGCCTTCGGCAGGTTCTCGATGCGCTCCGTCATGGGTTCTTCCCGCGCAGATTGTTGGTCGCGAAGTCGGTGCTGATGCTGATCGGCTTGCCGGCGGCCGACACCAGCGTGGCGGGCAGCAGGTGGGCGTAGGCGGTCTCGTCCAGGTGCGCGGGCTCGACGGCGCGGGCCTTCACCAGGTCGTACGTCTCGTGCAGCGCCGCCACCAGGTCGTCGGCGCTCCACGTCCCGGTACGGGTGGGCGGGGTGACCAGCAGCATGGCCTGCGGCGGCTCGGAGTCGGGCTTGTCATAGTGCAGCGCGATCCCGGTCGTCTCCTTCTGCGCCGGGATGACCTCGGTCCACTCGTCCAGCAGCAGGCCGCAGAAGTCGTCGGTCGGCGGTGCGGGCTTGGCGGCGTAGTGCGCGGTGAACAGCAGCCGGTCCTCATCCAGCGTCGGTCCCGGCGCGAACTCCATGGCCAGCCAGTGGTCGCCGGTCCGGTACGGCAGCTGGATCGGCACCAGCTGCGGCTCCTCGAAGCCGGGCAGATGGCCGAGCAGTCCCCCGTCACCGCGCAGCGCGTCGCTGAGGATCGCCACCTGCTCCCACAGCCGCGGCTTCTCCCTGACCCGGGCGATGCCGTGCAGCCAGTCGTCCACCGGGAAGTCGCGCCCCGCGTCCTCCAGGTGCTCGATCAGGTCGCCGCTGTCGTCGCGGGCCTTCTTCCAGTCCGAAGCGAGCGCGGCCGACGGGGTGTACTGCGGTACGGCCAGAACATCCTCGCCGAGCAGTGCCTTGAGGGTGTCGAGCGCGGCCTCCACCCGGTCGGGCCCGGTCAGCGCGGCGTCGTGCTCGGTCAGCGCCGCGTCGGCGGCCGTCAGCCGCTCGGCGATCTCGGCTTGCAGGGCCCGTGCCCGGTCCAGCAGTTCCTTCCCGTACGCGACGACCAGGTCCTCGTACGGGGTCAGCGTCAGCCCGGCCGGGTCCAAGCCGGTCAGCGGCAGCAGCGCGGCGACCTCGGCCAGCAGCCCGCTCAGCGTCTTCTGGCCCGTGCCGGCGACCTCGCGCAGATCCCGCAGCTTGTTCTGGAACGCCTGCCGGCGGTTGTTGATGATCGAGCGCAGCTGCTGCGGCGTGTTCGGGCGCGGCGTGGTCGGCGTGGTGGTCAGCAGCCGCTCGATCCGCTCCAGCAGCCGGAACCGCTCCGGGGCGACGGTGGCGGCAGGGAGCGCGTCGAAAGCGGCGATGAGCGCGTTGGCGTCGGCCAGCACCTTGGCCATCCGGTCGGCGACCTCGTCGACGGCCGCGAGCACCTCGGTGTAGCGGTCCCGCCGCCACCCGGCGGCCTCGCCCCAGCCGCTGCGCACCATGCCGAACCCGCCCGCCGTCGCGATCAGGTCCCCGTACCGGCGCAGGAACGTGTCGATGCCGCTGATCACTTCGCTGCGCCGGACCTGCGCGGGCGGCTCGGGGAACAGCGGCCCGAGGTCGTTCAGGTAGCCGTTGACGGCCGTGCGCAGCGCCACCAGCGCGTCCCGCACCGCCACCGGCCGTTCGCGGGGCAGCGTCACGGCCGCGTCGGCGGAGCGGTCGATCGGGGCGTCTCCGGCGGCCGGGACCAGGTCGGTGGGCCGCACCGGCCGGGACGTGGTCAGCAGCGACCGCAGAGCGGCGATCAGCGGCGACAGCTCGAAGAACGTGACCTTGCCGGTGATGCGCGTGGTGTGCTCGATGACCAGCCGCGCGTCCGGACGTGGCTGGTCGCGGGTGGCGACCACGCCGATGATCCGGTCGTCCAGATCGGTCATCGACGCCTCGCTCGCGGGCCGTACCGCCCACAGCAGGTCGATCGGCCGCAGCCGCAGGTCCCGCTGGGTGACCACGCTGCTGCGGGCCACCCCGTTCACCGGGTCGGTCCAGGTGACCAGCGCGGCCACGTCCCGCTGGTCGGGCAGCAGCGTGGGCAGCCAGTCGTCCACGGCGGGCTCGGCCTTGGCGCGCGGGCCTTCGCCTTGCACGGACGGTGCACTGTGGCCCGGCCGGATGCCCGGCGTCAGCTGCAGAGCCATCCGGTGGGTCAAGGTGGTGCCGCTGCGCGGTGTCCTGACCACCTCGGGTTCGGGTGCGACGCCTTCCTTCGCGTAGGCGTCGAGGGTGGTCGTCGCCCGCTCGGGATTGCCCGCGAGCACCTGGTGCGTGCTCTCGGCGACCGCGAGGTCGGCCAGCGCGTCGTGGATGTCGAGGAGCCGGTGCACCTCCTCGTTGATGGCCTTGCGCTGGTCGGCGTCGGGGTCCGGGAGCCCTTGGGCGCCGAACGGGTAGACGTCCGCGCCGGGCACCTGGGTCACCCGCCGCACGAGTTCGAGGCCGTCGATGACGTTGCGGGCCTCGACCAGCTCGACGGCGGTGCCCGGGGCCGGCCTGGTCTCCTCGATCCGCCCGGCCCGCAGCGGGAAGGCCCCGCGCAGCGCGGTGATGAACGAGTCCAGCTCGGCATCCGGATACCGGTCGTGCAGGGCCCGTTCGAGCCGGTAACCGAGCAGGGCGCCCTGCGACTGCCCCTGCCGCAGCCCGTCCAGCAGGGTCAGCGCCACCCGGACCCGTTCGGAACTCAGGTTGACGGCGAACGTGTGCCGGTCGGAGGGACTGGCGTTGGCGATGTATCCGGCGCGGAGGACCGCGGCGGTGGTGGCCTGCGCGGGCGAGGGAGCGTGGATGTAACCGCCGTTGGCCTTGTCGTGCATCAACGGCTGCGTGCCCGGCGGGTTGAACAGCTGCCCGAGGTCGCCGGTCAGCTCGACCTGCGTCATGCCGGGGCGCGGCTTGGGCCGTACCTCGTCCAGCCAGCCGTACGCACCGAGGTGGATGCCGCGCCGGGCCGGTCCCGTGCCGGACGACCCGTACCGCAGCTCCGCGAGCCGCTCGTTGACCAGCCCCAAGCGCCAGGCGTCGAGCCGGTACGTCGCGCAGTCCAGGTGCTCGGTCAGCACCCGTTCCAGCCGGGCGGTCGGCAGCCCGGCCAGGTGCTTCAGCGCGTCGATCTGTTCGGCGAGCTGCACGGTGGCCGGGCTCCGCCTGATGACCTCGGGGATGAAGTTCGCCACCAGCCGGTCCGGGCTGCCGGTGATGGCCCGGTCCGGCGAGTACAGCTGGCGGAACCGGCTCTCGCTCTCCACCGGGGGCGCGCCGGGCCGGTTGGGCCGTACGTGGACGAACAGCGGATCGCGCGCGGGTGGCACCGTGCTCCCGGCCGCGGCGGCCAGGCGGCGGGCGGCGTCCTCCCAGCCGAGAAGGACCGCGTGCCGCGCCAGCAGATACAGCAGCGCCGCTGGCGGCTTGTCGCCGTTGAAGCCCAGTTCGAGCCGGATGGTCTCCAGGTCCTGCTCGGCGTGCTGGGCGAGCCAGTGGAGGTAGTTGCCGCCGTCGGGTAGGTACGCGCGGATGTGGTCGGTCTCCGACAGCGGGCGGTCATCGACCAGCGGTCCGAGCAGCGGATACTGGTCGCCCACGAACAGCCGCCGGATCACGTCCGGGTCGGCTCCGGGCGGGATGGCGTAGCCCAGGCGGTCGAGCAGGGCACGGATCGGCTGCGGCATGTCGAGCTGGTCAAGCGCGGGGATGACGCGCGGGCCGCCGCTGTTGAGGTTCTCCCGGTTGAAGACGTCCTCGACGCTCTGCGCGTACCGCTGGTAGAACTCCGCCGACGTCGGATGCAGCGCCAGGATGTCCAGCAGCAGCTGGTGCGGGTCACCGCCCTTGCCCAGGTAGCCGACCTTCGCGAGGGCCTTCTGCCAGTCCCCCGCCGCCACGCCGAGCAGCTTGTGCAGCACGCGGCGGTGCGTCGCGCCTTCCGGGAAGGTCATCTTGGAGAAGGCGGTGGTGGGCAGGATGCCGTACGGCTGCCGCCCGATCTTGACCGCCGGGACCGGGCCGCGCCCCGACACGTACCGCACGAAGAACTCGCGCGTCTGGTCGACCGCCTGCTCGGACAGGATCGGATGCATCATGCCGCGCAGGTACGCGCCCCAGGTCGCCGGCCACAGGGCGACGTTGGCCGCGCGGGCGTCACGCTGGTCGGTGCCGTCGGCGTTGGGCATGCCGGTCAGCACGGCCGGATCGATGCCGAGCAGGTCGGCCAGCCACTGCCCGTCGGTCCGGGTCCGCCAGTCGTCAGGCGCGTCCGCCGCCGCGAACCCGAACGCGGTGCGCAGCGCGGCCTCGGCTTCGGCGCGGCGGTCCTGCCCGGCGGGGGCGGCCTCGCTGTTGTTGGTCGGGGTGCCCTGCGGCAGCAGCCCGTACCCGGACGGGCTGCGCAGCTGCCGGGTGATGAGGTCGGCCAGTTGGACGGCCGTCTGCTCGGGGCCGGACCGCTCCCGCAGCCCGAACACCAGTAGCCGGTCCAGGCCGTTGCGGATCTGCGGGGTGAGCGGGATGCGCAGGCCCATGCCGAGCGTCACCGCCCGGCCGAAGTCGGTCAGCCACCGGAGCTCGTCGGGCACCCGCAGCGCGCCGGTCCGCTCATCCACCTTGAGCTGTTCGTCGGTGTCGGCCTCGGGGTCGGGGCTGACCGCGAGCGCGTCGGGCACCGCCTCGCCGGTCGCTGTCAGTACCCGCTCGCCGCCCACGTATCCGAGCACGGTGAAGCGGTCCGGCAGGAGCCTGGCCTTCGCCGCCTGGGTCCACGACTGCTCGGCCAGGCTTCCCGCGGCCGGTGGCGGCAGCACGAGGAACGTGACCATCACCGCGTCGTCGACAGCGGTGGGCGCGGCGTCGATGCCCGCCGGGCGCCGGGACCGGATCGTGTCCGCACGGCCGGCGCCGACGTCGGCGCGCAGCGCGATGTCGGCGGCGCGCAGCTTGGCCCGGTCGCCGTGCGCGCGCCACACCGCCGTCCAGTATGTGACGGTCGGTTGCCGGTCGGCGGCCGGTACGGCCTGGCCGGTCACGACCACCAGCACGGTCGCGCCCTCCGGCACCGTCGCGGGCCGATCGGCGGGGTTGACGGGGGTACGGGTCTGCAGCAGCCAGCCGGCCCGGCCGGCGGGCATCCGGGCGACCAGCTCCTGCCAGGCCGCCTGCTCGGCCACCGCGTTCCCGCCGGTCCGCCAGTGCGCCGTCCAGTACGCGTCCACCGCGGTGATCTCGGCGCCGGTCGGCTTGGGCTCGAACTTGTCGGTGCACCACTCATCCGGGAAGATCCGTACCAGCAGCTCGGTGGCGGTGAACCGGGTCTCCACCCGGACTGGGCCGAGCAGTACCGGGAAGTCGTCGCTGAGCGCGGTCACAGCAGCATCTCCTGAGCGTGGACGGCCATCAGCACCGGCGCCTGGAACAGCATGTAGGCCACGTCGGCGGAGCTCAGCCCGCCGTGCCAGACGGGCAGGAACGCGTCCTCCAGGTGCTGGTCGTTCTTCTCGGCGTCGGCGGCCGGGTCATCGAAGTCCTTGAGCGGGACCTGCACGGTGCTCGCGTCGAGCCGGATGAACCCGGTCCCACCCGGATCCACGTCGGCCCACGTCAGGTCGTTCCACACCTCGACCGGGGTGGGCGGGCCCTCGTCCGCGCCGAACCGGGGGTCGCCGGGGCGCTCCTGGATCACGAAGAACCAGCCCGCCGCGCCGGCGGCGAAGTCGCCTTTGGCCTCGGCCGCCGTCAGATCGAAGCCGAGCAGGGTCAGGTCGGGGTCCACCTTGGCCTCGTACAGCGGGAGCCGGATCTCCTCCAGCGTCGGGTGCGCCGGGTCGATGAGTTCAACCGGGACCCGTTCCTGGGCCGGGTCCGGCGGCCCCGACTCGGGCTGCCAGCGGGCGCGGTGCGCGTATATGGCGGCGTTCGGGTACTTCTTCAGCAGGTCGCCACGGATGACCAGCACGAGATCGTCGGCCTGCCGGCCGGTCTCCCGCGCGTCGTTCTCACCGAGCTCGGCGGCCTTGGGCCAGGTGTGCAGGGGCTGGATGTCGTACTGCTTCACGCCCCCGCGCGTGTCCCAGAACTGCCGGAACGGCGAGCCGCGCTGGTCGGTGGGGTACTCGCGCCAGAGCAGCTCGCGGGCCATCTCGTGGTTGAGTCCGACGAGGTAGGACTCGATGAACTCCTGGTTGGTCTCCAGCAGCGTCACCGTGTTCCGCGGGACCAGCCCGAGGTTGGGGGCGAAGTAGTCCACCGACAGGTCCAGCAGCGCCTTGTACATCGGCAGGTCGATGACGGGATAGGCCATCGCCTCATTGAACCGCTCGGCGAACGGCCGCAGCCGTTCGGGCAGGCTGACCGACGTCAGCAGGCTGGTGGGCACGGTCTTCTCGGCGCGCAGGCCGGTCATCATCGCGTCGGTGGTGGCGCGGACGTTCAGCGGGTCGTCTCCGCCCTCGGTCCGGCCACCGACGCCCGCCGCGTGCCGGCCCCGGTAGATGTCGCGTAGCCCGTCCTTGAACCGCTTGGCCTCCTCGCTGTCGTCGCCGCCTTCGGAGGGGACGAACGTGTCGCCCGGCAAGGTGATCCGGAAGTCGGCGCTGTGCGGAAGCCGGTCGACCGGATCGGCCGGGTCGGCCTCGGTGGCGGCCGTGAGCCCGATCGGCGGTGGTGCCGGGTGCAGGACATCGTTCAGCCGCTCGGTCGTCACCACCGCGTCGGGAGTCTCCTTGGCGGCGGCCGCCGTCACGGGGTCGTCCGGGTCGTCCATCCGCGGGATCAGCGCGTCGGGCGGCTTGGTCTCGCTGAACGGCAGGTCGCGGATCAGCCGCCCCGGCCGCAGCATCCGCCGCATCGGCGGGGACAGCGGCGCGGCCGTCACGCGGCTGCGCGCCACGTGGAACCCGACCGCGACCCGCTCGCCCTCGACCGCCACCGCCCCGCGCAGAGCCCGATCACGCGTGGTCACCCGTGAGTTGGCGGGAGCGGTGAGCACCAGGGCCTTGCCGGACGGCACCGGCGCGTCGGCCGCCATGATCGGTGCCGCGGCGGGCTCCACATGCTTGGCCTGCAGTACGGTCCCGACCTCGCGGGCGAGCTGGGCGGCGCGGACCTTGGCGTTGACCGCCAGCACGTCGCCGACCTGCGCCCAGGCGGCGACCATGAACTCCTCCTGCCGCTCCTGGACGACGCGGGTGCCCAGGTGCGCGGCGACGCGGAAGCGCGGGTCGAGGTTGAGCCGGTGCACCCAGTTGCGGTCGGGCGTGATCGGGCTGCCGTCGCGCTCGGTCAGCAGCCGGTTCGCGGGGGCGTGCCAGCGCCCGTACAGCGGCGGGGTGATGATCGGATCGACCTCGCCCGCCACGTCCTGCGCCCCGTGGGCGGCGTGCGCGGCGGCCGGGGTCTGGTCGAGGTAGGCGTCGGCCAGGTTGATCAGTCCGGCGAGGGCCTTCTGGAACAGGTGGGGGTACGGCTCGTCCCACTTGTCGTAGACGTCACCCTTGGGACGGTTGGGCGACTGGAGTGCGCCGCCCAGCTTGAGCACGCCGTGCAGCTCCGCCGGGCTGGTGATGGGCAGCAGCCCGGGCCCGGCCGGGTCGTGCACGTCGAGGTCGCGGCGCCCGATCGCCGGGTCGGCGGGCCGGGGCTCCAGCAGCCGGACCAGGCACTCGAAGTCGCCCGCGCTGCCGGTGCCGAAGAACCAGCGGTGGTAGTACGGCAACGTCGCGGGCTCGGGGCGGCCCGGGTAGTCGGGGCCCCAGCTGGAGTGCAGCGCGCCGGGCGCGGTGGCCGGGTCCAGGCCGAGCCCGGCCAGGCGGCCCGTCTCGAACGCGGGGACCAGGAACGCGTGGTAGCCGGTGTCGGGCTTGAGCCGCCGCGGGCACATCAGCCGCGAGCACGCCAGGTCGGCGTTGGTGCTCAGCACCCGGCGCAGGGCGGTGAGCGCACCGGCGGGATCGTCGTTGGCGACCAGGCCGTCCAGCTCGCCGTTGACGTGCACGTGCGCCCAGGCGCCGAGCTGGCCCGGCGGCGGCAGCGTCCCGGCCGGGTCCTTGACCTGGATCGACGGCAGCGGCCGCCCGGCGACCGCGCCCTCGGTGAACTCCGCACCCGGGTCGCCCGCGGGCTCGGCCGCTCCGGCGAGGACGACGAGCGCCAGCCAGGGCAGCAGCCGCTTGTTGGCCCCGTCGGGCGGGGCCGGGCTATAACTCCACGGCAGGCCCTCGTCGTAGAACTCGATGTGCGCCAGGTAGTTGGGCTCCACGTTGGTGATCCAGGGACGCGGCTCTACCCGCGAGATCACCCGCGGATCGACCCCCACCACGTCGCCCGGCCCGTACAGTTGCACGGCCTTCTCGACGTCGCGGGTGATCGTGCCGCCGGACACGCCGTCCCCGGTCAGCCGCAGCTTGACCGGGATGACCGCCCGGTCGGCGGTGCCCGGATCGGTCGTGATCCGGGTGCTGAGGCCGGTCCGCAGCCACGGCAGGAAGGAGTACGCGTTGCTCACGGTGTCACCGGGCCGGTGCCGAAGATCTCGCTGGTGGCGGTGACCTCGGTGGCGCCGGAGTCGGCGGCCGCAAGGCCCGCGCGGGCGATGCCGCCGGTGACCAGTACCGTGCCGCCGGTCAGCGGGACGGCGGCGAACCCCCACCGGCCCGTCGCCAGACCGCCCGCCGGGGTCCAGTTCCGGGTGGCCGCGTCGAAGATCAGCGCACTGGCGTAGCCGACGCCGTTGTCCGGGGTGTCGGTGCCGCCGGCCACCAGCACCTTGCCTCCGCCCAGTGAGACCGACCGATGCAGGCCGCGGCCGGCGGGCATATCCTGCACCGCGCTCCACGCGCCCGCGACGGGGTTGAACGTCTCGGCGGTGGCCCTGCTAAACGGGTCGAGGGTGCCGTTGCCCGGTGCGCCCGGAGGGCTGCCGCCGCTGGCCAGGACGGTGCCGTCCGGGAGCAGCGTGGCCTGGTGCCCGCTGCGCGCCACCAGCAGGCTCCCGGTCGGCGTCCAGGTGCCGCCGGTGCCCGAGGCCGGATCGTACAGCTCGCAGAAGGCCAGTGCCGCGTCGGTCTCGCGGGACACGGGTGCGCTGCCGCCGGCCACCAGCACCTTGCCGGTGTTGAGCACGAGCGCCGGGTGGCCGCAGCGCGCGTCGGTCATCGCGGTGACCTCCGTCCATGCGCCGGTGTCCGGGTCGTAGACCTCGGCCGAGCGCAGCGCCTTGACCGACTGCCCGGACCGGATGGTGCAGCCGCCCGCGACGAGCACCTTGCTGTCGGGCAGCAGCACCGCGCTGTGCCCCCACCGGCCGGTCTTCAGGCTGCCGGTCGCGGTCCAGGTGCCCTGCGCGGGGTCGAACACCTCAGCGGAGGCCAGTCCGGCGGACGGGAACGTCGCCGCCCCGGTGATGCCACCGGTGACCAGCACCTTGCCGCTGCCCAGCAGGGTGACGGTGTGCAGCCGCCTGGCGGTGTGCAGCGCGGCGGCGGCCGTCCACGTCCTGGCGGTCGGGTCGTACAGCGACACCTGCCCCAGCGCGGCTCCGGCGGCGTCGGCTCCTCCGGCGACCAGGACCTTCCCGCCGGCGAGTACGACCGGGCCGTCGTGCTGGCCGGACCACACGCGCGCGGAGGGAAGGGCCCCGGTGCTCGTCCACTGTCCGGTAGCCGCCACGGTGGGACTGGTCATGGGGTGCCTCCGTCGTCAGGGCGTGAAGATCTCGGCGGTCGGGGTGAGGATGTCGGTGCCGGGGTGCGGGGCGGCGGCGACCGAGCGGGTCCGGCCACCGGCCACGAGCACCCGGCCGTCGGGCAGGTCGATCACGGCGAACGCCCACCGGCCGGTGGCCAGGCCGCTCGCGGGGGTCCAGGTGCCGGCGGCCGGGTCGTACAGCAGCGCGCTGCGGAAGCCGCCGTCGAAGGCGGGGGCGCGGGTGCCGCCCGCCACGAGCACCAGGCCGGAGCGCAATGGCAGGGAGCGGTGCCGGGTGCGCCCCCCGGGCATGTCGCGGACCGCCGTCCATGTGCCGGATTCGACGGTGAAGCGTTCGGCACTGGCGAGGGCGGCGGAGTCGTACGGACCGCGCACCGGACCGATCGTCGCATCGCCGCCGGTCACCAGGACGGTGCCGTCGGCGAGCAGCGTCGCCTGGTGACCCGCGCGAGGTGTGGCGAGCGAGCCGGTCGGGGTCCAAATGCCGGTCGCCGGGTCGTAGATCTCGCAATAGCCGAGCGCGGCGTCGGTCCGGCCGGTCTTGAGGACGCCGCCGGCCACCAGGACCCGGCCGTCCGCGAGCAGTACGGCCTGGTGGTCGGAGCGAGGGTCGGTCATCGCCGTCTCGGTCCACTGCCGTTTGGCCGGGTCGTACACCTCGGCGGACGCGAGCGAGTCGCCGCGGGCGCCGGTGCCGCCGGTGACCAGGATCTTGCCGTCGCGCAGCACGGTGGCACCATGGCCGAACCTGGCGGTGCGCATCGGCGGAACGTCGCTGCTCCAGGTCGCGGTGAGCGGGTCGAAGATCTCGGTGGTCGCCAGGGGCGCGGTCTGGGTCACGCCGCCGGCGGCGAGGACCCGGCCGTCCGGCAGGAGGCAGAGGGTGTGCCCGTCGCGGGCGACCGGAAGCGGCGCGGTGGCGGCCCAGTTCCCGGCGATGGGATCGAAGAGCGCGGCGTCGGCGAGCGGCTTGCCCGCGGCGTCCCGACCGCCGGCGACGAGGATCTTGCCGCTGCTCAGCCGTACCGCCGCCGGGGCGATGGCCGGGGTGGGCAGGGAGCCGGTGGAGGTCCACGACTGCGGGGCGACCGGCAGGGCCGCCGCCTCGGATTCGGGGATGACGTGCAGCAGGCCGATGAGCGCGGGGTCCGCGGTGACCCACTCGGCGAGGGCCTCCTCGGCCGCCGCCTGGCTGCGGAAACTCGCCGTGGCCGAGCCGAGCGAGGCCGGCGGGAAGGCCTGGGCGTTGTTGCGCAAGTAGGCGACCACGAAGCGTTGGCCCGTGACCTGCACGGTCTCGTCAGGGGCGTACGGCTGGCGCTGGTCGGCTTCGCGCTGTGACAGGGGTGAACGGCTGGTGCTGCTGCCCTCCAGAAGCCGGGTGAACACGGCCGGGCTGACGCTGGCCAGCGTCCTGGTGGGCGCGGCGGTGGGGGCGACCTGGCGGACGAGTCCGTCGGCCTGCACGATCGTGCGGGTCGCCGGTCGTACGGTGCCCGGCGGGCGGCGCAGCCTGCTGTCGATGACGATCTGCTCGTAGCGGGCGCTGCGCTTGACGACCCGGGCGGAGGCGATCGCGCCCTGCGCCGCCACCAGCTCCAGCCCCGCGTCCTGGTCCTGGTACGCCGGTCGCGACAGTTTGGTCGCGTCGTCCATGTCCTGGAACTGGGCCATCGCGAACTTGTCGGCGGTGATGGAGGCGCGCACGAGGCCGCTGCCGGGCAGGGGCTCGACGGTGAACCGTTTGCCGTCGCGCGGCCGCTGCGCGCCGATGCGATCCAGCCGCACGGCGAGCGGGATCGCGCGCTGGCGGACGAACAGCGAGCCGAGGGGGTGCAGCACCAGGTCCTCGGTCGGCGGCAACGTGCGCAGCGTGACCAGCGGGTTGCCGCCGCCGGTCGGCAGCCGGGTCTGCCAGCCCTCGGGCTTGGCGACCTCGCCCGCCAGGAGCGGGAGCACGTCGATCGGGGGCAGCGTGGTGTCGCGGTCCTCGCCCCAGGTGATGTCGAAGTCGGCGGAGATCTCGAAGAACAGCAGCGAGACCGAGCCCCGGCCGTGCGCCCGGAACGGGGCCGGCCCTTCGAGCTGGAAGTCCAGGTCGATGCCGAACAGGCCGACGCCGAACGCCTTGAGCGAGACCCCCGCGGAGATGGCGATGGCGAACCGGAACGGCGAGAACTGGAAGAGCGCGTCGAAGCTGAGATGGCCGGAGACGCCGAAGTCGTCGAAGCCCAGCACCATCTCGGCGCGCGCACCGAACTGCACCGTGTTGCTCGTGATCGCGAAGTAGCCGGAGACGGTGATCCGGGCGCCCGGCCGGTTGAGGATGTCCACCCGGATGCGGGGCGGCACCGGGAACGGCAGCGGCGGCGGCCTGTACGAGGGGTGGAAGCCGCCGACGGAGATGACCAGGTCGGGGTCGTCGCCCCAGCCGACCAGCAGGCCCATTCCGCCCTCGAGGGTCATGAACAGCACGCGCGACTCGAAGAGCTGGGCGAAGAACCACAGGCGCTGCTTGTCGAACTCGATCGCGCCGACGAACTGCACCTGCAGGACCAGCAGCGGCAGGTCGGTGGTGGGCAGCACGCAGCGCAGCACACCGAGGATGGCGATGTCGCCGGGGATCTCGATGATCACCGCGAGCGAGACCGAGACCAGCGTGGGGGTGCCCCAGCCGATCTCGGCCATCGGCCCGACCAGGAACGTGCCCTGCTCAGGCGGGAAGAACGCGCGCAGGTCCGACAGGATGCGCGGCGCGTTGGCCACCACGTCGCGCGGGAACATCACCGACTCGATCGAGCCGCTCCGTACCCCCTCCACCAGAGCCTGCAGGTTCATCCGGCGGTTCAGCCCGACGATCCCGCCCACCGCCAGCAGGGTGAAGCCGAAGCCGAGCTGGATGCCGGTGCCGAACTCGGCGGTGATGATCAGCAGCAGCGAGAAGCCCGCGGAGCCGTCCGGCATCCGGGTGGTGATCAGCCCGATCGCCTTGACGTCGAACAGCCCGGCGAACTCCAGCTCCAGCGCCCCGCCGTACTCCCCCTTGGCCGGGTCGAAGAACAGGTAGCCGCCGCCGCTGACCACCCCGGCGTCCACCGAGAGGCCCGCGCCCTTGGGCGGCTTGAACCCGAGCGAGACGTCCAGTGGGCCGAGGTTCCCGTCGTTGCCGGACGTGAAGCCGAAGGTCGCCGCCAGACCGAGCTCCTCGACGACCGCCTTGATCGGGCCGAGCTCGGCCTTGAACGTCGCGCCGAGGTTGATCGGCAGGCCGTCCGCGCCGGGGGCGGCCGAGACGGTCAGCGACTGGATGTCGATGGGGCCCAGGTTGAGGTGGACGGGCAGCTGGATCTCCAGGCTGGAGGTGCCGCGGAAGTAGAAGCCGGTGCGCTGGGAGACGCCGAGCGTCAGGTCGGCCCCGAAGGAGAAGCCGCCGTCCGGCACGATCTTGGCGATGAAGCCGTCGGCTTCGCCGGGGTCGAAGACGAACTCCAGACCGGCCAGCTCGAACTCGGCGAACACGTCCGCCGCGCCGTCGGACAGCCGGATGCCGCCGGTGCCGCCCACCTTGCGGAACTGCAGCCGGGTCGCTCCGGGTGAGCCGAGCAACACGATCGGGGTGGCGTCGGCGTTGCCGCGCTCCGCCTTGACCACCAGCGAGCCGCCGGCGTGGGACGGCGAGCCGCCGCCGGCGAAGCCGACGATGATCTCGATCGGGCGGTCCGGCCGCACCTGCAGCCCGATCCCGCCTTGCAGATCCAGGTCGGTACGGATGGTGAGGGCGATGTCGTCGCCCAACTGGAACTTGAAGTCCAGCGCGCCGTTGAAGGCGGGGATCAGCGCCAGGCCGGGCGGGCTCCCGGCCGCCGCCGGAACCGGCAACAGCCTCATCTCGGCGGCCATGCGCCCCGAGGCCTGCGCCCGTTCGAAGAAGACCGCCCGAATGCCGCGCACCGGCGGGTCGGTCAGCTTGGGAGCGGTGCCCTGCAGGGCGGCCGCACTCGCCGTCGGGATCTCGGCGGTGGCGATGTCCACGCCGAGGGCCATCATCAGGTTGTCGACCTGCACGGCCAGCGCCTCGAAGTCGAAGTCCGCCTCGCCCCAGCCGAAGGCGTTCTTGAGCACCAGCGAGGGTTCGCTCAGCGTCCTGGGCAGGTCCGTCAGGTCGAGCCGGACGTTCATGTACGGCGGCCGATTGCCCTCAGCCGGCGCGTAGCCCGTCTTGACCACGCCCAGCGCGCGCAGCCCGAACCCGATCGACGGGTGGTACCGCTGCAGGTAGGTGATGACCAGGTAGTCGATGAGCTGGCCGGGGAACTTCTCCTTGAAGCCGTCCGCGCGCAGCGGCGCGGGGATGGCCGAGTCGGGCGCGTTCGCGATCGCCTTGATCGCGTTGACCACATCCTGGAAGGCCCGCAGCACCCGGCCCACGTCGTCGGGCGAGATCTGCACCGATGCCTCGCCGTCGCCCACGGAGCCGCCGACGTTGAGGCCGCCCGCGCCGAGCAGCCTGGTGAGACCGTCGTAGAGGGTCTCCACCCCGCTGCCGAGATCGCGCAGCGGCTGCGGGATGTCCTCGGCGCGCCAGCCCAGCTTCTGCAGGAACGCGGTGAAGGCCTCCGGGGAGGCGAGCGCCTCGCGCAGCGGCAGCAGCGCCTGCCCCAGCTCGGCCACCAGCTTGTCGAACGTGCCGGGCTCAGCCATTCTTCTTCGCCTTCGGGTAGAACATCGCGTCGAGGATGCCGTGGTAACCCGGATCGACCCGGTTGACGATCAGCCACTTGCAGACGAAGCAGAACTCGCCGTCGTTGTCCTCGTCGTCGGAGCGGCGCATCTTGCACGCGCCGGTCGGCCGGTAGTAGCCGCCCGCGAAGTCGAGCGCGCCCTCGTAGACGCCGATCAGCTTCGAGGACTTGCAGGGCGCTTTGAAGTCCGGGATGGACCTGGGGTTATCGACCTCGTGCTTGGGACGCAGGATGTCGGTGTCGACGTTCAGCGGCGTCCTGTTGGCGGGTGTGGGAGTGGTCAGGTGTTTGCGCACCGCCGGCTCGACCACGGTGCGGACCTGACCGGCGGCGTCCTTCAGCGGCACGTACACGGCCGAGCCCGCGGCGAACGTCGGGAACGGCGCGGGCGGCAGGCCCGGGCCGTCGAGCGTCATGGTGCCCAGCTCGGGCTCGATGTGGGCGATCTTCAGGTTGGTCAGGATCTGGGCGGGGCCGGTGGCCAGCGGCAGCTGGATGCCCTGCGGGCTGACGTGGAAGTTGCGCAGGTGCACCTCGGCCGGCGGGTTCTGCGCCGCGATCTTCTGCCACGGCGCGATGTACCGCTTGTCGATCATGATCTCGATGCCGCCGAGACCCGGCGCGGAGTCGATGACCAGCCGTGCGGACTGCCGCATCCGGGGCAGCGCGAACCACTTGACCTTGGTGGCGTCGATCTGCCGGTCGGGCGCGGGGTTGATCCGCAGGAACCCCAGCATGCTCACGTTGTCGCCCAGGATGTCGTCCGGTGAGGTCGCGGGTGCGGTCGGGTCGTCTCCCCCGGAGTTCTCGTACTCGTCCTTCAGGCCGAAGCTGTGGCCGAACTCGTGCGCGACCGTGTCGACGGTGTCGGTGAAGTCGACGTCGGGCTCCGACGACGGTTTGCGCCGCATCACCCGCTTGTCGCCCGCGGCGTACTCGAACTCCACCCCGTCGCCCTTGTTGGTCGTCAGGGCCGTCAGGGTGTTGTTGTTGACGTTGCTGCCGCCGTTCACCTCGTCATAGGTGATGAGGGCGACCAGTCCGCGACTGGGCTTGAAGTGGGCGTCGTCGGGCTCCCAGACCGGTCCGATGTGAGGGAACGGGGCGAACACGTACTCCAGGCCCGCGAGGTACTGCAGGATCAGGTTGCCCGGATTGGTGCTGCCGCGACCGGCGAACCGCTCGGGAGGATGCCTGCGGGGGTCGGGCGTCAACGCCCTGGTCGCTTGCGCGGGCTTGTAGAACTCATAGAGCCGGGCGATGAACTCGCGCAGCCCGGGCGTGCCCGGCTGGTCGCTTCCGGGCGGGGTCACCGCCGCCTTGCGCCCGGAGAAGCGGTCGCCCCACCGGCAGCCCAGATGCATTCCGAACAGGGTGTCGCGTGCGTGCAGGATCCCGGTCCCCTGGTGCTTCTTCCACGCCCCCAGCACCGTGTCGTCCACCTTGTTGGGATCGAAGCCGGTCAGCTCCTGCCCTGCCCAGATGGTCTTGAGGTTCGCCCTGCTCTCGTTGCGCATCGGCAGCCCGACCTTGGCGACCAGGTCCCGCAGCGTGTAGACGTTCTCGTCGTCGCTGATTCTGCGGATGAACGGGATGGGCACGCCGGTCCCCGTCGTCTGGCCCGCGTCGGCGACCCGGTAGGCGACGGTGGCGCAATGCTCCTGCGAGGCGCCGAAGGCCTTGAAGATGTTGAAGCTGCCCTCCAGCATCGGGTAGGGCTGATGCCGGGGCTGGTCGAACATCTGGTCCACGACGCGGGTGACGATCTTGTCGAAGGTCTCTTCGTCGGACTTACGGAACCCTTCCGCGAGGAAGACGATGTTGTGCTGCTCGGCCGCGTGCGCCACGTTGGGCGTCTGGACCGGCTTCAGGTCGCGGCGGTGCTTGGCGTAGTTCACCACCCGCACGGGCAGCCGCTGGGTCTGGTTGAGGAACGTGCCCGTCAGGTCCACGGTCCCGGGGGTGCCGGTCGTCTCGCGCAGCCCGCGCAGCCGCCCCTGCGGGTTGACCACGAAGGTGTTGGTGTCGGCCGACGTCAGCGTCACGTACCCGTGCCCGGTGATGTCGCCGATCAGGTCCGTACCGGTCGGATCGTCGCTGAACTTGGCGTAGATCGACGGCTGGGCGTGCGCCACGTCGTCCACGGCGGTGGTGATGGAGTCGTTGCCGAACCACCACGCCACGATCGAGGTGTGCACCTGTAGCCGGCCGACGATGTAGTCGCTGCCGCGCCGGACCTGGAACAGGTACACCCCCGGCTGGGTGGCGGTGACCTGCCCGTTGGCGCTGTTGTACGCCGGCAGCGGCGGGAGCAGCCGCTGTCCGACCGGGCGATGCGGCGCGAAGAAGTCCACGGCGATCGCCCCCGGGGCGATCGGCGTCAGCGTGTACCCACCGGCCGTCACCGCCCGGTCCAACACCTGCAGCGTCAACGGCGGCGTACCGGACAGGACCAGGTGGAGATCGCAGTGCGGGAACAGAACGATGTCCGGTGCCACGAGCGCCCCCATCCACGTGGGACTTCGGACGGCTCAACGGAACGCAACCGATCATCGCCGTCAGTGATGTCTGGAATACTCACCGTGCCATCAGGGATGTCCGGACGTCTCGTCACTGGCCAACTCCGGCCGCAACTATCACTACCGCGACCTCAACTCAGGGTCAAAATCCGCATTAACTCCGAACCGAAAGTGGGGCCTCGCAAGTCAGACGGTGCGGCAGAACTGCGCCACACTTGCACAGAGCACCTCGACGGGACCGTGACCTGCGGTAACGCCTCTGCGGGGACTTGTGACCTCTTCGGCGGGGGCTGGATGTGCGAAAAGGCATGCTCTCGGTGAGAGCATGCCGCACGCCCACATGGAGAGATATTGGCCTCTAATCCCATAAGAGCAACAATTGAGCCGTCGCGCTCTTGTTCGCAGGATGAAGAGCCGCTTTCTTTACATTGTAGATTTCGAACGGCGGCCCTTGATCGGATCTCCATTCCACCCGACCTTCGGGATGATGATCCCGCTCGCGCTCAACCGTCCGGGCCGCCGCAATGCCTACGGACGCCCGGGTAGAGCCGCTCCAGGTCGTGATCAGCGACTCCAGCGTGGAGCCGGTGGTGCTGTGGCCACTGCGGCACTAGGCAGCACAGGGAGGATTCCCGTTCAATGGGACTCTGGGCTCCCTGCGAACACGGTGGAGCGCGCAAGCTCGGTCTGAGCCGAGGCGACGAGGGAGTGGCGTGCACGCGAAGCGGATCTGGGCTTTGACCTTGGCGATCGCGCCTAGGAGGAGGCGGCCATGAGTCCCGCTCATCGGAGCACCGGCGAGATCACCGCAGTCGGCCGCGCCGCTGAGATTCTCAGGCAGTTCGCGCACAGCAGCGGCGTGCTGAGCGCCTCGGCGCTCACGCAGCGGACGGGCCTGCCCAAGACCACGGTGTACCGGATGGTGGCCGAACTCGTCCGGGTCGGGCTTCTTGAGCGGGACGGCCAGGACTACCGTCCGGGGCTGCTGCTGTTCGAGATCGGCGAGCCGCTGCCGCAGCAGCGGGACCTGCGCGAGGCGTCGAAAAGGCATCTGCTGACCTTGCACGAGGCGACCCGGCAGAACGTCGGGCTCGCCCTGCTGGACGGGTTCGACGTCGTGCACCTGGAGGTCTTCCGCAGCGCGGAGGGCCCGCGGCTGCCGCAGCATTCCGGGGGACGGTGGCCGGCGCATGCCAGCGCGTCCGGGAAGGCGATCCTGGCGTTCATGCCCGCGGAACAGGTAGTGATCCCGCATGTCCTGCAGCGCTTCACGTCGCACACGATCGTGGAGATCGGGGCACTGCGGGCCGAGCTGCGGCGGGTCCGGAGGCGCGGTGTGGCGTTCGACCGGCAGGAGGCGCTGAACGGCATCGTCGGGATCGCCGCCCCGGTCATCGGCCCGGACGAGGAGGTGCTGGCGGCGGTGTCGATGTCCGGGGTCGTCGGCCGGATCGACACCGCCCGGATGGACGCCGCCGTCCGGACGACGGCCATGACGATCTCGCGCGACCTGGAGCGGGCGTGCTCGATCGTCCGGCCGGTCCTGCAGCGGCGCTGACGGTGCGTCAGCCGCGCCCCGCGTAGGGCATCGCCCGCGCCATCACGGTGAGGGACGGGACGTTCACCTCCAGCGGCAGCGACACGACGTGCGCGACCGAGCGTGCGACGTGCAGCGGGTCGATCGTCGGTTCGGATTGGCGGGTGCCGTCCGGCTGGAGCGCCCGCACCCCGATGCCGGAGGTCATCGCCGTCGCGGCGTTGCCGACGTCGAGCTGGGTGCAGGCGATGCCGTGGTCGCGCAGGTCGAGGTTCATGGACGCCGTGAGCCCGCTGATCGCGTGCTTGCTCACGGTGTAGGCGACGCTGCGCGGCCGCGGCACGTGCGCGGACAGCGACCCGTTGTTGATGATCCGGCCGCCCTGGGGCCGCTGGTCCTTCATGATGCGCGCCGCCTCGCGGGCGCACAGGAACGAGCCGGTCACGTTGGCGGCGAGCACGTCGTGCCAGGGCCCGTCCTCGACCTCGTCGACGGCTCCCTGCGGTCCGAGGATCCCGGCGTTGTTGATCAGGACGTCGATGCGGCCATGCAGGGCTCGCGCCGACGCGAACAGGTTCCGGACCGACGGGGCGGAGGTCACGTCGGTCACGACCACGTGGGCGCGAGGATGGCCTGCGGCCGTGTCCTCCAGGGATGCCCGCGTCCGGCCCGCCAGGACGACCACGTGGCCGTCGTCGAGCAGCGCGCGGGCGATGGCCCTGCCGAGGCCGCTCCCCGCGCCGGTCACGACGGCCACCGAGGGCCGCGGCGGGTCAGTGATTGTCACCGTGCACCGCCGCTCCTCGCCGCCCGACCAGGAAGTCGAAGTCGGCGCCCCGGTCGGCCTGCAGGACGTGCTCGACGTAGAGGCTCGCGTAGCCGGTCGACGGCGGGGACGGCGGTGCCGCCGCGGCCAGCCGCCGCTGGATCTCCCCCGCGTCGACCAGCAGGTCCAGCGTGCCGGCCGGGACATCGAGGGCGACCAGGTCCCCGTCGCGCACGGCCGCCAGCGGACCGCCCGCGGCGGCCTCGGGCGCGACGTGCAGCACGACCGTGCCGAACGCCGTCCCGCTCATGCGGGCGTCGGAGATCCGGACCATGTCCGTGACGCCCCGCTCCAGCAGCTTCTTCGGGAGCGGCAGGTTGCCGACCTCGGGCATGCCCGGGAACACGCGCGGGCCGGCGTGGCGCAGCACCAGGACGGTGTTCTCGTCCACCGGCAGATCCGGGTCGTCGATGCGGGCCCGGAAGTCGTCCATGCCGTCAAACACCAGCGCGGGCCCGTGTGGCGCAGCAGGTGCGGCGAGGCGGCCGCCGGCTTGACGACGGCTCCCGACGGCGCCAGGTTCCCGCGCAGCACGGTGATCCGGGCATCGGGCAGCAGCGGGTCGTCGGCGGCGCGGATGACCTCGCGGTCCCAGGCGACGGCGCCGTCCGCGTTCTCGCCGAGCGTCCGGCCGTTCACCGTCGGCGCTCTGGTGTTCAGGAGGTCGCCCAGTTCCTTCAGCACGACGGGCAGGCCGCCCGCCGCGTGGAAGTCCTCCATCAGGAAACGTCCGGCGGGCATCAGGTCGACCAGCAGCGGCACGCCCTCGGCCACGCGGTCGAAGTCGTCCAGTTCCAGCTCGATCTCCAGCCGCCCGGCCAGCGCCAGCAGGTGCACCACGGCGTTCGTCGACCCGCCGATCGCCGCGTTGACCCTGATGGCGTTCTCGAAGGACGCGCGGGTGACGATCCACGACATCCGCAGGTCCTCGCGGACCATCTCGACCGCCCGGAAGCCCGACTCCCGGGCCAGAAGGCGCCGCCGCGCGTCGACGGCGGGGACCGCGGCGTTGCCGGGGAGCGCGAGGCCGAGCGCCTCCACCATGCAGGCCATGGTCGAGGCCGTGCCCATGGTGTTGCAGTGGCCGGCCGACCGCGCCATCGCGCCCTCGGCGGCGCGGAACTCGCACTCGGTGACGCGGCCTGCCCGCACCTCCTCGCTCATCTCGAACAGGGAAGTGCCGCTCCCCACCGTCCTGCCCTTCCACCGGCCGTTCAGCATCGGCCCGCCGGACACCACGATGGTCGGCAGGTCGCAGCTCGCGGCGCCCATGAGAAGGGACGGCGTCGTCTTGTCGCAGCCGCACAGCAGTACGACCCCGTCGACCGGGTTGGCGCGGATCGACTCCTCGACCTCCATCGAGACCAGGTTGCGGTAGAGCATGGTGGTCGGCCGCACGATGGTCTCGCCGAGCGACATCACCGGGAACTCGACCGGGAACCCGCCGGCTTCGAGCACGCCGTGCCTGACGTGTTCGGCGAGCTCGCGAAAGTGCGCGTTGCACGGGGTCAGGTCGGAGAAGGTGTTGCAGATCCCGATGACCGGGCGGCCGTCGAACATCCGGTCGGGGACGCCTTTGTTCTTCATCCACGAGCGGTGGATGAACCCGTTGATGCCGGAGCCGCCGAACCACTCCTGCGAGCGCAGCGGCGCGCGGTCCCGGTCCTGTTCAGACGGCATGGGGGAGGTCCTCTCGTGCGGGGAGTCCGAGGATCCGGCGGGCCTCGTCGGGGGTGGCGGGTTCGAGGCCGACGCTCTGGACGAGGGCGACGGCGCGCTCGACGAAGCGGACGTTCTCGGCCGGTTCCCCGGGGACGAGGCAGGGGTTGTCCTCGATCCCGACCCGGATGTGCCCGCCGAGCGCCAGCGCGTGCGCGAGGCCCCGGAACTGCTGCGGACCGTTGACGGTCACCGTGAACACCGAGCCGTCCGGCAGCGCGTCCGCCATGTTCTGCAGGTTGGCCGGCGTATAGGGGACGGCGTTCTGGAACGTGCCGTCCAGGCCGAGTACCAAGTTCACGCAGTACGGCTCGGCGTCGAAGCCCAGGGCCGTGAGCCGGACGAGCTCGCGGGCCAGGTGGGACGGGCCGAACGCCTCCCATTCCGGTTTGATCCCCCGCTCGAACATCGCCGCCGCGAGCTCGATGGCCCGTTCCATCGGGGTGTCCATGAGCACCTCGTGCCCATCGGGCCCGCTGATGTAGGCGGTGACGGCGTCCAGCGTGCAGGTGTCCGCGCCGCCGTCGACGCCCGCCATGCGGGCGGCCCAGTCGATCACCCGGGAGCCGTCCGGGCGCACCCGCAGCAGGTCGCCGTTGATCCCGCCGCCGGTCGAGTTGTTGATCACCACGTCGCAGGCCGCGCGGACCCGCGCGTTGATGTCGCGGTAGACCGCCGCGTCGCAGGTGGCCTGGCCGTCCGGGCGCCGTGCGTGCAGCGCCGCGACGCTCGCGCCCGCGTCCGCGCAGCGCGCCACGTCGGCGGCGATCTCGTCCGGCCGGGTCGGGACGTGGGGGTGGTCGGCGCGGGTGAGGAACCCGCCGGTGGGCGCGACCGTGATGATCACCTTGCCGGTGTGGCCGGCGTCCGCGGCCCTCATGCCGCCGCCCGCGCGTGCGCCGCGGCCTCGAAGAACCAGGCGACGGCGAGCGCCCCGGGGTCGACCACTCCGCGCGCGTGCTCTCCGACGTAGCTCGCCCGCCCGCGGCGCGCCAGCATGTCCCGAGTCGACTCGGCGCCCTCGGCGGCGGCGCGGGCCGCGCGGGCGACCGCGCCGTGCCAGGTCGGGTCCTCCGCGGCGGCCTCCAGCGCCTGGGCGGCGGGGATCATGGCGTCCACCATCGTCTTCTGGCCGGGGTCGGCGCCGCCGAGCCGGCGGACGGCGTCCACGGCGTCCCGGAACGCCCGCGCGAGCTCCCGCCCGGACCACGGGGCGTCGGGCCCCTGCGCGAGCCGCCCGAACCAGAGCCCGAACAGCGGCCCGCTCGTGCCGCCGGCCCCGAGGTGGGCGTCCGAGGCGGCCTTGAAGACGGCCGGCGGGTTCGCCGTGCCGTGCGGGTCGAGCAGCGCCGTCCGCGCGCGGCCGAGCGCGGCGGCGATGTTCCAGCCGAAGTCGCCGTCGCCGGCCCTGCGGTCCAGGTCGGTCAGCTCGTCGGAGTCGCGCAGGACGCGGTCCGCGTACGCCAGGAGCCAGGCGCGTGTGTCCGCGCCGGTCAATCGCGCGTCGTCGCCGGTCATCTCGTTTCTTCCTTTCTCACCAGGTCAGGGCCGGTGTGCGGACCGGCGCGTCCCACAGGTCGGTCAGGTCCGGGGTCAGCGCCGTGAGGGTGACCGAGAACCCGCGCATGTCCAGCGAGGTCACGTACGAGCCGGTGAGGGAGCGCGCCAGGGCGATGCCGTCCCCGGCCAGCACCCGGCGCACCTCGCGCAGCGCGACCCCGAGCTCCATCGCGTGGGTGGCGCCGAGCCCGTTCACGATCGCCGAGACCGCGTCGCCGCGCCGCAGGCCGAGGTGCTCGACCAGCGGGCGGACGAGCGACTCGACCAGTTCGGCGGCGGTCCCGGCGGCGCGGGTGCCGATGCCCCGCTCGCCGTGGATGCCCACGCCGAACTCGATCTCGTCCGGGGCGAGGTCGAAGGAGCGCATCCCGGTCATCGGGTTGGTGCAGGCCTCCAGGGCGAGTCCCAGCGTCGCCGACCGGGCCACCACCTCGCGGCCGAGGTCGCGCACCCGGTCCGCCGGGGCGCCCGCCTCGGCCGCGGCGCCGCAGATCTTCTCGACCGCCAGGACGGCGGCGGTCCCACGCCGGCCCGGGCCGCCGTCGTCCGCCGACGCCGTCGCGAGGTCGTCGTCGACGACCACCACCTCCACCCGGTGCCGGTCGCCGAGCAGGTCCGCCGCGATCCTGAAGTTCAGGACGTCGCCGGTGTAGTTCTTGACGATCAGGACGACGCCCTCGCCGGTGTCGACGGCCCGCGCCGCGTCGCGCACCTGCAGTGCCGTGGGGCTGGTGAAGACCGCGCCGGGCACGGCGGCGTCGAGCATCCCGGTGCCGACCAGGCCGGTATGCAGCGGCTCGTGTCCCGAACCGCCGCCCGACACCAGCGCCACCTTGCCGCGCGCGGGCGTCCGCCGGGTCACGAACAGCGGGTCGTCGTGGACCCGGACGAGTCCGGGGTGGGCCGCCTCCAGCCCCTCCACCGCCTGCCGGACGAAGGTGTCGCGCTCGTTCAGCACGTATCCGCTCATGTGCCCGCCTCCACGATCCGGGCCTGCGCGAAGGCGATCAGGGCCGGCCTCGCCTGGGCTCCGGGCGCGACGCCGGCCGCCTGTGCGGCGGCGTTGACGTGCGAGATGACGCCGTGCTCCCACATGTCGGCGCCGTTGGAGATCTCGGCGGTGTCGTGGCCCACGGTCGCCGCGGGGATGCCGGCCGCGTCGAGGACGGCGAGCCCGGCGATGCCGGCCTCGTCCTTGCCGACTCCGGCGTCGTTGAGCAGGACGAACCCGCAGCGCGCCGCGGCGCCGAAGCGCCCGGACTCCTGGCCGCCGTTGGACGCGGCGACGACGATCGCGCCCGCGTCGCCGTCCTCGACCTGGGACATGCTGTCCATGACGACGACGCGCATCCCGTCCCGCGACCAGACAGTCGCTTGGTACACGGTCAGATCCCTCCTCGGTCGACGAGTGCCACGATCTGGCTCTTGAGCGGGCGGCCGGGGCGGATGCCGAGCAAGCGGGCGCGCTCGTTCACGAAGCTGACGACACCGTTGTCCCAGGTGTCGTGGCCGTCGCCGATCCGCGCGGAGTCGTGCGCGATGCCGACGGCGGCGACGCCCGCCCTGTCCAGGGCCCGCAGCCCGGCGATGCCCGCGGCGTTCTTGCCTTGGCCGGCGTCGTTGCAGGCGACCATGGCGATGCCGTACGACGCGGCGTACTCCCCCGCGCTGATCCCGCCGTGGGAGCCGGTGACGATGACGTCGCCCCGCAATGCGGGCGACCCGAAGGCGATGGAGTCCATCACCCAGACCGTGCGTCCCGCGGACCGGTGGACGGCCGCGGGCGCCGTCGCGTGGCCGTCAACGATGCGCATGCTCGGGCACCCCCAGGATCCGTCGTGCCTCGCCGGCGGTGGCGGGGCGGCGGCCGTGTCGGCGGCCGAGATCGGCGACGCGCGCGACCAGGTCGGCGGTCGTCGGATGGCCGAGGGCGGTGTGCGGGTGGTCGCCGATCCCGACGACCAGGTGCCCGCCCGCGGCGATGACCTCGTCGGCGACGTCCAGGACGTCGCCGCGGTGGCTGGAGACCAGCCATTCGAGCTCCAGGCCGGCGGGCAGGGCGTCCAGGTGGGCGCGCACCCCCGCCGCGGTGGTGGGGTGGGCGGCGACGAACTCCTCGCCGCCCAGCACGAAGGCGACGATGAGCGGCCGGCCGAGCCGTCCGGCGCGCTCGTGCGCGACGATCGCGCGGGTCCAGCTGAGGTTGAACGACGCCAGGTAGGGGCGCAGGCCCAGCCTCGGTGCCCGCTCCAGGAACGCCCGCTGGGTGCGGACGTCGTTGACGAAGACCCGGTCGTCGGAGGCGTAGTCGCCCGCCTCCGGATCGAACAGGTCCATGTTGGCGCAGCCCATGTCCACCGGAAGCAGGTCCGCCGCGGTCTCGGGGTCGGCCTGGTTGGGGGCGATGTTGGACAGGGCCGATCAACGGCATGAACCGCGCCGTCACCTTGCGGACGGCGCGGTGCCCCACGTCCGTCCGCTCCGGGACATCACGCATCCCTTCCACCTCGATTCGCCACCGGGGCACCGACGGGTCGGCGAGCGCCCGGCCCTGCCTGCGTCCCCGTCGGAACGCAGGTCACGCGGAGACGGCGCCACCCGGGGCACCTCTTGGACGGGCACGCGAGGCGGCTGCTCGGCCGCGCGTACGCGACGGTGCGTAACGGCCGGGGTCAGGGCCTTACAGCCGCGGGTCGTCCACCAGCCGGTAGCCGCGGAACCCCTCGCCGTCCGGGACGGCGGTGAACCTCCGGCCGGGCAGCTCGTTGGCGGGCAGCCCGGCGTCACGCGCTATGTCGGCGGCCGGCACCCGCACCGGGTCCCGGTAGTCGTGGTCCGGGGTGACCAGCTCGGCGATGTCGCCGATGTTCAGCAGGACCCGGACGGTGACTCGCTCGGGGGTGGTATCGGCCATGGTGCGTCCTTCTGGTCGCGGTCGTAGGTCTGCGCGGGCGCCCTGGGCTGCCGAGGCCGCCCGCTAAGCCTGGCGTCGTCCCAGGCGTTACGTGGTTACGACACGGGCGAAATATGCCGGAAACGGTCATCCGATTTCCTCACCGCTCATGATCTACAAGCGGAGGAGGGCCGATGGGCCTACCGTCGGATGACGATCTCGATGCCTTCATCACGGCGCGGCTGGCGCTGGCGGGGGTCGATCTGAACCAGCTTCCCGAGTCGCCCGATGCCACGACCGGCGCGCCGTCGCGCGCGCAGGCCATGGAGTACCTGCGGACATTCCTCGCCGGCGCGAAGAGCGGCGGCGCGCGGCCCGGCGGACGGCCCGCCGCGATCGGCGGCTGGCGGCCGCCGGCGGAGGGCCCGGACTCCGCCGCGCTTTCGCAGCAGGCCGATCCGCCGTTGGAGTACCCCTCGATCACCACGGCCTGGACGGCGACCCGATGAGCCGCTCGGTCTCCCGCCGGCTGTTCCTGGCGCGCTCGGGCGCGGTGACCGCCGCCGCGGCTCTGGCGACCGCGCCCGGCGCGGCACCGGCCCTGGCCACCACCCGCCGGCTGACGATCCCCGACGTCCCGGTACGTCCGGAGGCGGCGGCCGATCCCACCGAGGCGACGCTGGCGGAGGCGGCCACGCTGCTCCGCCACCGCAAGATCAGCGCGGTGCGGCTCGTCCAAGCGCACCTGGACCGCATCGCCGCCCACGACGGCACCTACCAGGCGTTCGTCACCGTGACCGGGGAGCAGGCGCTCGCCGCTGCGAAGAGAGCCGATCGGCAGCGCGGCGGCCCGCTTTCCGGCATCCCCCTGTGCATCAAGGACAACTACTTCACCGCCGGGGTCCGGACGACCGCGAACTCGTTCATCTTCGACCAGTTCGTTCCCGGCTATGACGCGACGGGCGTCGCCCGGCTGAAGAACGCCGGCGGGATCGTCATCGGCAAGGGGCAGATGGGGCCGTTGGCCACCACCCGGGCGACGACCCCCGACGGCCGGATCACGACCGTCAACGCCTGGACGCCCACCGACCCGACGGTCGATCCCGGCGGCTCCTCGACCGGCCCCGCCTGCGCCGTGGCCGCGCGGATGGCCACCTCGTCGATCGGCACGCAGACCGGCGGCAGCATCGTGCTGCCATCGAACCAGCAGAACCTGACCGGGCTCAAGCCGACCATGGGCCGCACCTCGATCTACGGCGTCATCCCCCTGTCGTTCACCCGCGACCACAGCGGACCACTCGCCCGCGACGCCCTGGACGCCGCGATCATGATGACGGTGCTCGCCGGGCCCGACCCCCATGACGTGCGAACCCTCGGCCTGCCCGCGGTGCCCGACCTCGTCCGCGCGGCCACGCCCGTGCGCGCCAACGGCAAGGTCCGACTGCGACGCACCACGCGCATCGGCGTCCCCCCGGACTACCTGACCGGAGTGAGCGCACCGGTGCTCGCGCTGCGCAAGAAGTTCCTCGCCACCCTGGAGGCGATCCCGGGCGCCCGGACCGTCCAGGTCTCCTACCCCGACGACTGGTCCCTGCTGACGGGGGCGTTCAACGACGTGCGCCTGTCCGAGCGGACCGAACCGTTCCGGCCCTGGCTGCAGAAGGACCTCAAACTGTTCGGAGTCTCGGTCCTGAGCTGGCTCGGCGGACTGATGCTGTCCGGCGACGAATGGATCACCGGGCAGCGCGCCAAGACCCACCTGCTCCACCAGGTCCTCGACGGGCTGCTGAACGACTGCGATGTCCTCCTGCAGACCGGTCCGGTCCCCTTCGACATCCTCGGGCTTCCCGAGATCGGCTTCCCGATCGGATTCGATTCCGGGGTGCCCGTCGGCACGATCCTCGGTGGCGGCCCGTACGAGGAGGACCGGCTGCTGGAAGTGGTGGCGGCCTACCAGGCCGTCACGGACTGGCACTGGCGCCGGCCCGCCGACCCGCCCCAGTCCAAGCTGAGGACCCTGGCCGCACGACCGCGGATCGACGCCGTCAGCGCCGCCCGGCAGAGCGCCTGAAACAAGCGCCTCCGTAGGACGAGGCCCGGGACCGGCCACGGTTCCGGGCCTGCGCGCAGCGGACCGCCACCACGGTTCCGGACGCCGCTGTCACCGGCCCCACCCACTCACCCACCTCACACCGGCGAGCTGGTCGGCGGCGGATTAGCCGGCCCCCGAGCGGCCGGTTCGTGGCAGAGTTACGGGATGCCTGCCGCGCGGTATGGGATGGATGCGCCCTATGGGTTCGGCTTCGTGGGCCTGGTCGTGCTGGGGTTCTGGGTCACCGGGCTGGTGATGGCGGTCACCGCCGATCTGGCCGCCGCGCTGCCCGCGCTGGTCTCCGGCACCCTGCTGGCGGGATGCCTGACCCTGAGCCTGCACGCCACCCTGCGGGGCAAGTTCCTGGTCTGGCGGGACGTGCTGGACGAGTTGGACCTGCGTGGCGACGAACGGCTGCTCGACCTCGGCTGCGGACGCGGCGCCGTCCTGTTGGCCGCCGCCCGGCGCCTCCCGCAGGGCCGGGCGGTCGGCGTGGACCTGTGGCGCGGACGGGACCAGTCCGGCAACACCCCGGCGGCGACACTGCGCAACGCCCGCGCCGAAGGCGTCGCCGACCGCGTCCGCGTGCAAGGGGGTGACCTGCGCAGACTGCCGTACGCGGAGTCGAGCTTCGACCTGGTCGTGTCCAGCCTGACGGTGCACACCATCTTCGGCGCGGACGCGCGCGCCCGAGCGATCGCCGAGGCGTACCGGGTGCTGCGGCCGGGCGGCCGCCTGCTGATCGCCGACCTGGCGCGGACGCCCCGCGAGTACGCCGCGGTGCTGGGCCGGCTGAACGCCCAGGACATCCGCGTGCGCGGCCTCGGTTGGCGCGCGTGGTGGGGCAGTCCGTGGGTCCCGACCCGCTTGCTCACCGCCCGCAAACCGGCCACCCCCTGAACACACCTACCGGCACGATCCAGGCCCCATGGTCGCCTGGCACCCACGGCTTCGGGGAGGTCGTCCTCCGTCGCGGGCACTCCGAGGTCGTCGTGCGGCCACCTGGGGGCCGACCGCGCGGGGGCGTTCAGGGGATGTAGTAGGCGAACTGCTTGAGCAGCGGCTCGTCGACGCGGTACTCACCGCGCCAGCGGGCGGCGATGGTGAACGCGTCGCCGGGCCCGAAGGTCCAGGTGGTGCCGTCGTCCTAGGTCAGGGTGACGCGGCCTTCGATGATGCGGGTGTACTCGTCGCCGGGGTAGGCCTCGATGTACTCGGCGTACGGCTCGGCGCGCCAGGTGCCGACGGAGAACTTCTCGTCGGCGGAGGCCAGGTGGGTCGGGGCGGTCTCGGCCGGTGCCGCGGTGCGGAGGTTCGCGGGGTTGATGTGGTCGGACGGCTTGAGCAGCGAGTCAACGTCCGGGGTGGTCGGGATCAGGGGAACAGAGGTCACGGCGGTTTCTGTCGTGGGGCGTGTTGGCGCCGAGGGCAGGCTGTCAGCGGGAGGCGAGAATTTCGCGGGCGACGCTGCGGCCAGTGCGCACGGCGCCTTCCATGTGACCGGACAGCCACTGGTCGGACCCGCACACGTAGAACGGCGGCTCGCTCTTGCCGTGCAGAGGTCCTACTCCCATGACGTCGCCGGGGCGCCCACGCGGTGACGTATCCCTGGGTCCACGGGTCGGTGCCCCAACTGCGGGTGTAGGTCTTCGCGGGTGCGGCGGCGTCACCGAACGCGTCGACGACTTCGTCGACGAGTGTCCGGCCAAGGTGCCGGTGCTCTGCGCCCAGACGCCGCCGAGGATGCTGTGCTCCATGTGGGCGACGCCGTTGAGGCCCGCGTCCTCCCAGAAGGAGTGGTCGTAGACGGCGACGAACTTCGCGGCCAGCGCGGACCTCTGGCGTTGCAAAGAGGCGAGCTTGGTGAGCCACCCGGCGCATACGCGACCGCTCGGCAGTCTGAGGAGAACTCAATGATCTTGAGGTCAGGTCCGTTGGCGAGAGATGAGGAGCCGCTCGTAGGAGACGGTGCGACCCCGAGCATCATCCGCGCGGCGGGCGGGGCGAGAGGTGCTGTCGTTCGTGCCGGGCGCTGTTCCGCGCGAACCGCTCCCACCCGCGGCGGCGGGCGAGGATGCCCTCGCCGCTTCGGCTCGTCCGAGCCGGCGGCTCCTGGACGCCGCGCAGGGCTCAGCACCATCTGCCAACGCCATCTGAGCGACGCTGCCGAGCACACAGGGCATCCCGTTCATCGATACCGATGCCGAACCGGTCGGCCACCGCGACTACTGCCCGGGCAGCGTGGTCTTCCGCGACGGGCTCCCGGCGGCCATCCTCGCCGACGCCTTCGGGATGTCCGCCCCGCAGCGCCGTGGCCCTGTGCCTGTGGCCGGGCGAATAATCCATCGAGTCCATCTGACAAGGCGCGCCCGCTACCGGCCGGGATGACGCCGATCGCTGCGTTGACCGCCGTCGCGGGAGCGGCCGGATCTGACCCGGCGATGGCGGGCGGTTGGGTGGGAGAAGGCGGCGTGGTGCCGCGCGGCTCTGGACCCGGGCGGTCGGCCGCCCGGGTCCAGAGCCGCGCGGAGTCAGGCGTCGCGGCGCCTGAGCAGGAACGCCGCGACGGCCATCAGCGCGGCGGTCCAGGCGGCGAACACCCCGTAGCCCTGCCACGGGGTCAGCAGGTCGTCCTTGCCCTGGTGCGCCTGGGCGATCAGGTGGCCCGCCTCGGAGGGCAGGTAGGCGTGCACGTGGTCGCCGATACTGCCGGGCAGCAGTTGGGCCAGCGGCGCGAGCACCAGCACGAACGCGATCACGCCGGTGATTCCGCCGGCGGGGTGCCGGACGATCGCGCCGACCGCGAGCGCGAACAGCCCGAGCATCGCCAGGTAGAGGCCGCCGCCGATGACGGCGCGCAGGACGCCGGGGTCGCCGATCGCCACCGGCGCCTTGCCGTGCAGGATCGCCGCGCCGATGAAGAACGACACGAACGACACCACGAGACCGAAGACCAGCACGATCAGCGCGAACACGGTGGCCTTGGCCCAGAGCATCGGCAGCCGCCGGGGCACCGCGAGCAGGCTGGCGCGGATCATGCCGGTGGAGTACTCGGAGGCGATCACCAGCACGCCGAGGACGCAGACGGTCAGCTGGCTCAGCGAGAAGCCGCTGCCGAGGATGGTGCCGACCGGGTCGGCGACGACCCGCGCGCGGTCGCCGGCGTCGGCCTTGTCCCACTGCCCGACCGTGAGGCCCACGAACAGCGCGGTGAAGCCGAGGTCGAGCACCACCAGCAGGACGAGCGACCACAGCGTGGAGCGCACCGAGCGGATCTTGGTCCATTCGGCGAGCATCAGGCGGCCGAACCCGGGGCGGGCGAACGAGCCGGGGTCGCTCGCGGGCTTGCGGGCGGGCGCGTCGGCGGCGGTCATCGCTTCTCCCCCTGCTCTGCGGGCGCGGTGCCCTCCGCGGGCGCGGCGCCGGCGCCGCCCGGCGGCGACGGCGGCGGGACGGCCGGCGCGTCCGGTCCGGCGGCGGTGCCGTACTCGACGCTGTCGCGGGTCAGTTCCATGAACGCCGCCTCGAGGGAGCCGCGGCGCGGCGTCAGCTCGTGCAGGACGGCGCCCTCGGCGGCGGCCAGCTCCCCGACGCGGGGCGCCTCCATGTGGGTGACGGTGAGGACGGTGTCGCCGTCCGGGGCGACCTTGGCGCCCTCGGCGGCGAGCACGCCGGCGAGCCGGGCCGCGTCCGGGCTGCGGACGATCACCATCTTCTCGGTGCTGCGCTCGATGAACTCCTCGGTGGAGCAGTCGGCGATGAGCCGGCCGCGGCCGATGACGATGAGGTGGTCGGCGGTGACGGCCATCTCGTTCATCAGGTGGCTGGAGACGAACACGGTGCGGCCCTGCGCGGCGAGCCGCTGCATGAGGGTGCGGATCCAGACGATGCCCTCGGGGTCCAGGCCGTTGACGGGCTCGTCCAGGATCAGCACGGACGGGTCGCCGAGGAGCGCGGCCGCGATCCCGAGCCGCTGCCCCATGCCGAGGGAGAACCCGCCGGCGCGCTTGCGGGCGACGTCGGTGAGGCCGACGAGGTCGGCGACCTCGTCGACGCGGCGGCGCCCGATGCCCTGCGTCTGCGCCAGGCACAGCAGGTGGTTGTAGGCGCTTCGGCCGGTGTGCACGGCGCGGGCCTCCAGCAGCGCGCCGACCACCCGCATCGGGGCGGGGAGGTCGCGGTAGTGGCGGCCGGCGATGCGGGCGTCGCCGCGGGTGGGCCGGTCCAGGCCGAGCAGCAGCCGCATGGTCGTCGACTTCCCGGCGCCGTTGGGGCCGAGGAATCCCGTCACCCGTCCGGGGACGACGGTGAAGGACAGGTCGTCCACGGCGGTCTTGTCGCCGTAGCGCTTGGTGAGGTGCTCCGCCTCGATCATGCGCGCGTCCCGGGGGTCGGTTCCAGTGATCGGGATCACACTAGCGCGGGCGACGGCCCGCGCGGATCCTCCCGTGAGCCGATGCGCCTCCACCCCTGGTAGGGCATCGGAGGCGGCGGGCGGGGCCCGCGTACCGCGCGGGGAGCAGCCGTGGTCACTCCCGGCGCCGGACGCCTGAGCGGGCCCGTTCCGGGGAGGATGATCAGGACCCCCTGGAGGAGTGATGACCGCTGTGACCGATCCGCCCGCGCCGCCGCCCGGCGCGTCCGCCGCGCCGGCGCCGGAGCCCGCCGGGCGCCGCCGTCCGCGGCTGCGCAGGTGGGGACGGCGGCTGCTGATCGCCGCGGTGGTGCTGCTGGCGGCGGTCACCCTGCTCTCCTTCGCCTACAACGCGGCGACGGCGGGCCGGGCGAAGCCCCCGGCCGGAGCGCTGTTCACCGAGGCGGACGGGGTCCGGACCCGCTACCGGGCATGGGGGACGAGCGGGACGCCGGTGGTGCTGGTGCACGGCGCGTTCGAGTCCGCCGACACGTGGGCGTCGGCCGCGCCGCTGCTGGCCGCCCGGCACCGCGTGTACGCGCTGGACCTGACCGGCTGGGGGTACAGCGAGCGGCGCGGCCCGTTCGACGCCGCGCGCCAGGCCGCCCAGCTGCTCGGCTTCCTGGACGCGATGCACCTGGACCGGGCGACGCTGGTGGGGCACTCCAGCGGCGCCGGGGTGATCGCGGCGGCGGCGCTGCGGGAGCCGGGGCGGGTGGCCGGGCTGGTGTTCCTGGACGGCGACGCCCTCGACACCGGCGCCGGCTCCGGCTCCGACAAGCTGCGGTTCGTGCTGCGCGACCCGTACCGGACGACGGTGACCCGGCTGGTCGTCCGGTCGGACTGGGCGATCCGGACGCTCTACCGGGCGCAGTGCGGGCCGTCCTGTCCGCGCCTGGACGAGGCGGGCGTGGAGCAGTGGCGGCGCCCGTTCCAGATGCCGGGCGCGGAGGACGCGCTGTGGAACATGCAGGCGGTGGTGGGGCTTCCCGCGGGGCGGGTGGCGGAACTGAGCCGGGTGCGGGTGCCGAAGGCGGTGGTGTTCGGGGCGGACGACGACGTGTTCTCGCGCCGGTCGCCGTTCGAGACGGCGCGGCGGATCGGCGCCCCCTCCCCCGTGATCATCCCGGGCGCACACCATCTGTCGCTGGTGTCGCATCCCCGGCAGGTGGCGGACGCGATCCTGGCGACGGCGCCCTGACCCCGGGAACGCCCGAGACGGCATCCGGCACGGCGGGTGTTCGACACGGCGGCGTCCGGCACGTCCCGGCACGGTGGCGTCCCGACACGGCGGCGCCCTCCCCGCGGGGCGTGCGGGGAGGGCGCCGGGCCGTGGCGGTCTCGGGGGTCAGGCGGCGACGCCGTCGGCGGCGTTGATGTCCTTGTGGAACCGCTTGTGCACGTAGAGGCGCTCGCCGAGCGAGTCGCAGCGCCACCACAGGCCGGAGGGCGGGCCGATCCGGGTGTGGCGGGGAAGCTCGCGCAGCACCTCGTTGACCGGCGTCATGCGCAGCCGCCCGGACCGGCACACCAGGATGCGCCGGTCGGTGACCACCACGACCCGGTAGGCGTTGGTGAACAGGATGATCCAGTACGACAGCAGGGCGAAGTACTGGCTGGTCGTCTGCGCTCCGAAGACGGCCTGGACGTTCTCGCCCGGCTGCAGGACGTGGGCCGCGTTGGCGCGCATCTTGTCGCGGATGGCCACGGGTGGGGACCTTTCTCGCGGAGCGCGTGGGCGGCCCGGCGGCCGCCGTCACGGCGCCGCACCGGCGGTCCCACTGCCCTCGGGGGTTGTCAGAGGCCTTGATTGTGCCACCACCGCCCCGACGTAGTGCGTCTTTTCGTGTCTTGACGCAATTTGCAACGACGAATCCATACAGGTCGGCCGGGCAGACGCGCCGGACCGGCGGCGGCGACCCGCGGCGGCCGCCGCCACCTGCGCCGCGACCGGTTTTATTGACGCCCTGCCAATAATTGCGGGAGGATGACGGGAGGAACAGGCCGCCGACCCCGGGAGGCCCCGTGACCACCCCCCGCGCCTCGTCCGCGCCGGTGCCCTCCGGCGGCCTGCTCGCCGAGCGGCTCGCCGACCGGGACGTGCTGCGCACCCTCGCCGCCGAGCCGCTGGTCGGCCTCGGCGCCGGCCGCGCCCTGCTCATGCAGCTGGCGCACCCGGCGGTCGCGCGGGGCGTCGCCGAGCACAGCGACTTCGCCGAGCGGCCCCTCGCCCGCCTGTTCGGCACCCTGGACTTCCTGCTCGTCACCACGTTCGGGACGCCCGAGCAGGTCGGGCGGATCGCCGCGAAGGTCCGCGGCGTCCACACCGCCGTCCGCGGCGAGGGCTACTCCGGCAACGACCCGGACCTGCAGCTGTGGGTGAACGCCACCCTCATCGACTCCGCCCTGTACATCTACGAGCACGTCATGCGGCCCGGCGACGGCGAGCCCGACCTCGCCGAGGAGTACTACCGGCAGGCGCGGATCGTCGCGGAGGTCCTCGGCTGCCCCCTGGACGCCCAGCCGCCCGACCTGGCGGCGTTCCGCGCCTACATGGCCGAGACGGTGGCGTCGCTGGAGGTCACCGACACCGCCCGCGAAGTCGCCGCCGCCGTGCTGTACCCGCGCAAACTGCGCGCCCTCGCGCCCGCGCTCGCGGTGTTCCGCCTCGTCACGACCGCGCTGCTGCCGGAGGCGCTGCGCGACCAGTACGGGCTGCCCTGGACCCACAACCGGCGCCGCGCCGCCGACCTGGTGCTGCGCACCGCCACCGACCTGCACCACCTCACCCCGGCGTTCCTGCGGCGCCCGCCGCGGCCGCTGCTGGTCCGGCTGGCCCGGCACCGCGTCGACCGCACCCTCGCCAGCCGCCGCGACCGCCGCCGGCGCGGCCGCCGCTGACCCTCCGGAGACCGCCGATGCTGGGCATCTACGCCGACCTGCCCTGGTCCTACGCGGCGGGCGCCGGCATCGCGCTGGCCGCCGCGCACCAGCTCCGCGGCGCCCGCCGCGCGACCGCGGCCGCCTCACCGTACGCCCCGGACGCACCGGCCGGGGACGCCGCCGAGCCGGTGCCGGGCCGGGCGCCGCGCGTCGAGGGCGCCACCGGAGGCCGCCACTTCGCCCTCGCGATGGCCTACAGCCTGCTGATCTTCGTCCCGACGAGCCTGTTCGTCACGGCGACGCACCCGCAGTGGGCGACGCTGCAGCAGGCCTCGCACCTCTCGCACGGCGCCCTGACGGCCCTGGCCGCCGGCGAGGCCGCGCTGACCGCCGCCGGCTTCCTGATCACCCGCGGCCTCCTGGTCGCCGGGCGGATCCGGTGGGCGGCCTGCCAGGTGATCCTGGCGAACCTGCTGATGTTCCTGGCGGTCGTGCACGGCCCGGACGGCGACGGCTGGAAGCGGTTCCTGTCCACCGACCGGGCCGACTACCGGGCGTTCCCGCCGTTCCTGAACACCCGGGACCTCGGCGCGATCAGCGGCCACGTCGCGGACTTCCTCACCTCCGGCCTCGCCGCCGCCCTCTACGTCACCGGCGCCCTCGCGCTCGGCGCGCTCGGCCTGATCATGGGCGTGCTGCACCAGTTCGGGCTGACCGACGCCGGCGCCGACGGCCCCGGCCCGCTGCGCGCCGCGCTCGTCGCCGGGTTCGTCGGCGGCGGCGCGGCGATCGTCGCGGTGCTGACGTCGGCGCTGGTCGACGGGCTCGGCTGGGTCGCGCTCGCCGCGATCGTCCCCGTCCTCTGGGTCGCGATCATCGCGCGGGGCGCGTTCGCCACCGTCGTGGCCGCCGACCTCGCGCTCCCCGCCGAGCAGGACGCCTGACCCGCCGCCTCCCGATCAGCCGCCCCTGATCAGCCGCGCCCCGATCAGCCGACGGAGGTGTACGCGACGACGCCGCGGCGCATCGCGTCCATCGCGCGGCGCGCCGTCTTGCGCAGGTGCGAGTTCTCCGGCGCGGCGTCGACGACCTGCCCGAGCAGGTCCAGCAGCTGCTTGACCGCGCGGACGAAGTCGCCGGCGGTCAGGTCGCTCTCCAGCAGCACCTCGTCGAGCTCGTCGCCCTTCGCCCACCGGTACGCCGTCCACGCGAACCCCAGGTCCGGCTCGCGCAGGAACGACACCCGGTTGTCGCGCTCGACGGCCTCCAGCTCGCCCCACAGCCGCACCATCGCCGCCAGTGCGTCCTGCGACGGGCCCGTCGGGGTGCGCGGCGGCGCCGCGTCGTCGGGCTGCCGCGACTCGTACACCAGCGCCGACACGCACGCGGCCAGCTCGGCGTGGTCGAGCTTGTCCCACAGCCCGGCGCGCAGGCTCTCCGCGGTCAGCAGGTCCAGCTCGTTGTAGATCCGACCGAGGCGGCGGCCCTCGGCGGTGACGTCGTCGCCGTCGAGGTAGCCGAGCTGCTGCAGGACGGCGCAGACCCGGTCGAACGTCCGGGCGATCACCTGGGAGCGGCCCTCGACGCGGCGCCGCAGCTGCTCGGTCTCCCGGTCGAGGCGGTGGTACCGCTCGGCCCAGCGGGCGTGGTCCTCGCGCTTGTCGCAGCCGTGCACGGGATGGGCGCGCAGGTCGGCGCGCAGCCGGGCGATCTCGGCGTCGTCGGCGGCGGCGTCGCCGCGGGTGCGGCGCCGCTCCCGCACGTCGTCGGGCACCTTGTTGCGCAGCGTGGACGCCAGGTCGCGGCGGTCCTGCGGGTTGCGGGGGCTGAACGACTTCGGGATGCGGATCCGGTCGACGGGCTCCACCGCCCGCGGGAAGTCCTGGATGGACAGCCGCTGCACCGACCGGTTCACCGTCAGCACCAGCGGCGCGGGCCCGTCGGAGCGGCGCCCCACGCCCGGGTCCAGGACGACGGCGAGGCCCGACCGCCGCCCCGACGGCACCAGGATCACGTCGCCGGGCCGCAGGTGCTCCAGCGACTTCGCGGCCTCCGCGCGCCGCGCCGACGACCGCTCCCGGGACAGCTCCGCCTCCCGGTCCGACAGCCGCCGCCGCATCGCCGCGTACTCCATGAAGTCGCCGAGATGGCATTCGGCGGCCTTGGCGTACCCCTCCAGCGCCTCCTCGTTCTTGCGGACCTGCCGCGCCAGGCCCACCACGGCCCGGTCGGCCTGGAACTGCGCGAACGACTCCTCCAGCAGCGTCCGGGCCCGCTCGATCCCGACCGCGCCGACCAGGTTCACCGCCATGTTGTACGACGGCCGGAAGCTGGAGTTCAGCGGGTAGGTGCGGGTGCCGGCGAGGCCCGCGACCGACGCCGGCTCCACGCTCGGGCCCCACACCACCACGGCGTGGCCCTCCACGTCGATGCCGCGGCGCCCGGCCCGGCCCGTCAGCTGCGTGTACTCCCCCGGCGTCAGGTCGACGTGGGCCTCGCCGTTCCACTTGTCGAGCTTCTCGATCACCACGGTGCGGGCCGGCATGTTGATGCCGAGCGCGAGCGTCTCCGTCGCGAACACCGCCTTGATCAGCCCGCGGGTGAACAGCTCCTCGACGATCTCCTTGAACGTCGGCAGCATCCCCGCGTGGTGCGCGGCGACGCCCCGCTGCAGCGCCTCCAGGAAGTCGCCGTAGCCGAGGATCCGCAGGTCCTCCGGCGAGATGTCGGAGGTGCGCAGCTCCACGTGCGCGCGGATCTCCTCGGCCTCCTCCTTGGAGGTCAGCCGGATCCCCGCGTGCAGGCACTGCAGCACCGCCGCGTCGCAGCCGGCGCGGCTGAAGATGAACGTGATCGCCGGCAGCAGCCCCGCCCGGTCCAGCCGCTCGATCACGTCGGGGCGGGCCGGCGGCCGGAACCGCTGCGGGCGCGGCGCCCGGCGGCGGCCGGTGCGGCGCCCCTGGTTGACCTTGGCGCGCCGGACCTCCTCCACCGCCATCCGCGTCAGCTGCGGGTTCAGCCGGGCCTGCCGGTCCTTGCCCTTGCCGGTGTCGACGAACAGGTCGTACAGCCGCGTCCCCACCAGCATGTGCTGGAACAGCGGGACGGGCCGGTGCTCGTCCACGATCACCGCGGTGTCGCCGCGGACCTCGTGCAGCCACTCGCCGAACTCCTCGGCGTTGGACACCGTCGCCGACAGCGCCACGATCCGCACCGAGTCCGGAACGTGGATGATCACCTCTTCCCAGACGGCGCCGCGGAACCGGTCGGCGAGGTAGTGCACCTCATCCATCACCACGAACGCCAGCCCCGCCAGGGTCGGCGACTGCGCGTACAGCATGTTCCGCAGCACCTCCGTGGTCATCACCACGATCGGCGCCTCGCCGTTGACGCTGTTGTCGCCGGTGAGCAGCCCCACCTTCTCCGGGCCGTAGCGGCGGACGAGGTCGGCGTACTTCTGGTTCGACAGCGCCTTGATCGGCGTGGTGTAGAAGCACTTGGTGCCGCCGGTGAGCGCCAGGTGGACCGCGAACTCCCCGACGACGGTCTTGCCGGAACCGGTGGGCGCCGCGACCAGCACGCCGCTGCCGCCCTCCAGCGCCCGGCACGCCTCGATCTGGAACGCGTCCAGCTCGAAGTCGTACAGGGTGCGGAAGTCCAGCAGGGCAGGGCCGTTCCCTGCGGTGCGCGCGCGGTAGGCCGCGTACCGCCCGGCCGGGCTGTCCGCGGCCTGCGCGGTGTCGGGGGAGGTCATGACATCGAGCCTACGGTTTCGACCGGCCCGTTTCCCAATTCGGGACGCCTTTTCCCACGCGTCCCTCGAAGACGCACGCGCAACGGGCCGCGCAGGGCCGGGAGACGGTCAGCGGGCGCGGCCGCCGCCCTCCAACTCCGCGTCGATCGCCTCCAGGTCCAGCGGCGACGCCTCGTCGTCGGACAGCTCCGCGTCGGGATCGGGCCTGCGGACCTTGCGGCGGTCGTGGAAGAACGCCAGCACCTCGGCGATCTCGAACAGCACCACCGTCGGCACCGCCAGCGCCAGCATCGTGAACGGGTCCTGGCTGGGCGTGGCGACCGCCGCGAACACGAACACCCCGAACACGATCAGCCGCCGCGACTTGCGGATCCGCTCGTGGGTGAGGACCCCGGCCAGGTTCAGCATCACCACGAACAGCGGCAGCTCGAACGTCAGACCGAAGATCAGCAGCATCGCCTGGGCGTACCCCAGGTAGTCCTGGATGCCGACCAGCACCTTGGTGTCGCCCGGTGCGAGCCCGATGAAGATCTTCAGGCCCTTGTCCATCGTCAGGTACGCCAGCGCGGCGCCCGCGAGGAACAGCGGGACCGCAGCGCCCATGAACGTGTACGTCCAGCGGCGCTCCCGCTTGTACAGCCCCGGCGCCACGAACGCCCAGATCTGGTACAGCCAGATCGGCGACGACAGCACCGCGCCGACGATCAGCGCGACCTTCAGGTGCACGAAGAACCCGTCGAAGATCCCGTGGACCACCAGGTCGCACTCGCCGCCCAGGCAGTGCTCCTGCGGGATCCGCGTGTAGGGCTTCTGCAGGAACTTCCAGATCGGGTCGAACAGCAGCCACGCGACGATCCCCCCGGCGACGAGCCCGAGAATCGCCTTGATCAACCGGTTGCGCAGCTCACGCAGGTGTTCCATGAGCGGCATGCGGCCGTCGGGCGCGGTGTTCTGCCTGGGCTTCATGACGGGCTTTCGGGCTCGGTTCGGCTGGGGGTGTGCGACCTGGTCGGGCTGGTCAGCCCTGGCGCATCCGGCCCGGGTCCGACACCGGCACGCCCTCGATCGGCTCACCGGACGCCAGCGCGCCCCGGCTGCGCTGCCCGCCCTCGGCGGCGGCCGCCTCGCGCTCCAGCCGCGCCGCCTCCTCGCGCAGCCGCGCCGCCTTGTCCCGCGCCTCCGACGACGGCTCGGCGGCGGCCGGGGCGTCCTTGGCGTCCTCGGAACCGTCGTCGTGCAGGCCCTTGGTCTCGGCCTTCAGGATCCGCGCCGACTTGCCCAGCGACCGGGCGAGCTGGGGGAGCTTCGCCGATCCGAACAGCAGCAGTACGACCACCAGAATGATCAGAATCTCGGGCGTACCCAGTCCAGCCATGACAATCCTCTTCAGCAGGGGTCCTCAGGACGATCGTACGCCGTCCTGGGGCGCTTGTGGCACTCGTGCGTCCTGGAGTTCGGACAGTTCATCGCGCAACGCCGACTGTTTGGGCGCCAGCCGCCGCCTGGTGCGCTCCAGTTCACGCCCGAACCGCCGAACGCCCAGGTACACGCGGAACGCGCACCAGGCGAGCACGGCCAGGCCGACGAAGCCCAGCGACACCGACACTCCAACCCACGACACGCCCGCCACGGTAGCCGATCTCCCGGCGCGGCGCCCCACCGGCACGGCCCGAGCGCGCCATCGCCCGCACCCGCCGAGGCCCGGGGCTCGCGGAAGCGCGGACGGTCACGCCATCCCGTACAGCGCCAGCGCGCGGGACGCGTCGTCGCGGACGTCCTCGGCCAGCGCCTCCGGCGACACCACCCGGCCCTGGTCGCCCAGCCGCAGCGCAAGACCCCGCACCCACCGCGTGTCCGGCGTGCGCAGCACCACCCGCAGCCGCCCCTCCCCGAGCTCCTCCACGCTCTCGCACGGGTAGTAGTCGGCCACCCACCGGCCGCGCGCCGTCAGCTCCAGCGTCACCGCCACGTCCTGCGGCGACGGCCGGAACAGCCCGGCGTCCACGTCGATCGGCTCCGCCTCCTCGGGCACCTCCGCCGGCACGTCCAGCACCGTCAGATCGAAGATCCGGTCCAGCTTGAACAGCCGCACCGCCTCCGCGCGGCGGCACCACCCCTCCAGGTAGGTGTTGCCCTCCACCACCAGCAGCCGCATCGGGTCCACGTCCCGCTCGGTGTTCTCGTCCCGCGCCGGCACGTAGTACCGCAGATGGACGCGGCGGCCCTGCGCGATCGCGTCCCGCAGCGTCCCGAGGCCCGTGCGCGCCGAGTCCGCCGACCCGCCCCGCGCGTCGACCTCCACGGCCACCTTGCTCGACACCGCCGCCGCGGCGCCCGCCGCCGACTCCAGCTTCGCGATCACCCGCGACAGCGCGTCCCGGTCGTGCAGGTCCGGAATGCCCGCCAGCATCCGCAGCGCCACCAGCAGCGCCGACGCCTCGTCCACCTTCAGCCGCAGCGGCCGCGCGATCGACTCCGCCTCCGCCACCGTGATCTCCCCGCCCTCGTAGGACAGGTCGATCGGGCAGTACGGGTCCGGCGCGCGCAGCTCCACGCACCACAGCAGGTTCAGGTCGTCGATCAGCTGCTTCTCGGTCACCCCGAACGCCGCCGCCGCCTCGCCGAGCAGCACCGAGTCCCGGTTCACCACGTACGGCACCAGCGCCAGCAGCCGCGCCAGCCGGTCCGTCGACGTCGTCGCCGGCGCCTTCGCGGCCTTCACCGCCGCCTTCACCGGCGCCTTGCCCGTCCTCGCGTTCATCGCCCCGCTCACCCCAGCACCGACTTCAGCTGCTGGATGACCGCCTCCCGCAGGTCCGGCGGATCCAGCACCACCACGTCATCGGCGAACCGCGCCAGGTACGGCGCGAACCGCTCCACGTCACGGAAGGTCAGGACGGCCTCGTCCCACTCCCCGTCCCCCACCGGGCGCACGTCCCGCGCCCACCGCCGCGGCCCCTGCGCCGCGCCGGCCCGCAGCCGCACCGTCGCCGGCCGCGGCTCGGTCACCGGGTCGCCCCAGTCGAACGCGATCTTCCGCACGTCCACCCCGTCCGGGACGGTCACCGACCCGTCCGGCCCGTCCGGCGCCACCTCGCCGACGATGCGGCTCAGCCGGAACACCCGCTCCTCGTCGCGGTCCCGGTCGAACCCCACCACGTACCAGCGGCCCCGCCGCGACACCACGCCCCACGGCTCCAGGTGCCGCCGCGCCACCGACGTCCGGCCGATCCCCTGGTAGTCGAACGCCACCGGACGGCCGTCGCGGACCGCCTCCCACAGCGCCGGGAACGCCGGATCGCCGGTGTTCACCCGCGGCTCCACCCCCACCGCCGTGGCCACGTCCGTCTCCACCCCGGCCGCCCGCAGCTTCAGCAGGGCACCGGAGGCGGCCTCCGCCATGCTCGCGCGCTGCCACACCCGCGCCGCCAGCCCCAGCACCGCCGCCTCGTCCGGCGTCAGATGGATGTCGGGCAGCTCGTAGGCCTGCGGCGGGATCCGGTACCCGATCTCCTCGCCGCCGCCGCCCTGCTGGTCGCTGCCCACCTCCAGCGGCACGCCCAGCTCGCGCAACTCCTCCTTGTCGCGCTCGAACATCCGCTTGAACGCCTCGTCGGAGTCCGGGTAGCCCGGCACCGCCCGCCGGATCTGCTCGGCGGTCAGATAGCGCCGGGTGGCGAGCAGGCAGACCACCAGATTCAGCAGGCGCTCGGTCTTGCGCCGCGACACTTCGCCACCAACCCCTTCCGCGGAGCCTCGCGCTCCGCCCCTCCGCTCCGCGACCTCCGGCGGCCCCGGCCGGGCCGACGGCCCGATCACGCCCCCGCCCGTCGCCCAGGACGCTACCGTTTCCCGGTGTGATCCGATGGCGCAAAGGCACAGTAGAGGGCATCCGCCGCGAATGGCCGGGGGCGGTCGAACTCGACGTCGTGATCGGGGACGACGGCGCGCACCGCGCACTGGCCTACCCCGACCTGGTCGGACGCCCCGAACCCGGCGACACCGTCCTGCTCAACACTACGGCCTTGGCGCTGGGCCTCGGCACCGGCGGCTACGCCATGGTCGTCGCCGTCCCCGACCGGCTCCCGCCCGACCCGACCGGCCCCGGCCACCTCGTCAAGGCCCGCTACACGCCCCTGCAGGCCACCGTCCTCGGCGCCGACGAGCAGGACTCCCCGCACCACGAGACGCTCCGCGACGCCGACTCCCTCGGCGGCATGCCCGTCGTCGTCGCCGACCTGCACTCAGCGCTCGCGCCGATCCTCGCCGGCCTGCTCGCCGCGCGCCCCGGCGCCCGGATCGTCTACCTCATGCCGGACGGCGGCGCGCTGCCGTCCTGGTTCTCCATGTCGATCGCCCGCCTCAAGGACGCCGGCGCCCTCGCCGCCACCGTCACCGCGGGGCAGGCGTTCGGCGGCGACCTGGAGGCCGTCACCGTCCACACCGGCCTCCTCGCGGCCCGGCTGGTCCTGGACGCCGACGCCGTCGTCCTCGCCCAGGGCCCCGGCAACCTCGGCACCGGCACGAAATGGGGCTTCTCCGGCGTCTCGGCGGGCGAGGCCGTCAACGCCGCCTCCATTCTGGACGGACGGCCCGTCGCGTCCCTGCGGGTCAGCGAGGGCGACAAGCGGGAACGCCACATCGGCGTCTCCCACCACTCCCTCACCGCCTACGGCCGCGTCGCCCTCGCCCGCGCCGACGTCCCCGTCCCCGAACTCGGCGGTGCGTTCGGCGCCCGCGTCGCGGCCGAGGCCGCCCCGCTCGGCGACCGCCACGCCCTCGTCCCCGTCCCCGTCGACGGCCTCCACGACACGCTGCGGGCCGCGGAGAAGGACTGGGGCGTCCGCCTGTCCACCATGGGCCGCCGCCTCGACGAGGACCTCGCCTACTTCCTCACGGCCGCCGCCGCCGGCCGCCACACCGCCGCCCTCCTCGGCTGACCGCCGCGGGGCCGGCGGACGCCCTCACAGCACCGCCGGCTCCGCGCCCGCGGCCCCCTTCTCCTCAGCGCCCGCCGTCACCTCAGCGGCCTCGTGCGCCGCGGCCTCCTCGGCCGTGTACGACGACGAGAACGTGAACGCGCGGGGCGACGGCCCCTGCGCGCGCAGCAGGTCCAGCCGCTCCAGGGCCTCCTCCACCGTCGGGACGTACCCCGCCGGGATCCACCACAGCACCATGTGCGCCTCGACGTGGCGCCGGAACCACTCGCGGCGCCGCCGCAGCGTCTCCAGGTGCGCGGTGCGGTAGACGAAGTCCCACAGGGCCTCCTGCGACTCCCACACCGAGTAGTTGATGATCACGTCCTCGCCGGCGGGGCGCATCCCCGTGGCGTCCGCCCGCCCCTCCTCGACCAGCCGCCACACGAACCCCGGCGCGCCGTCGGCGAGCGCGTTCACCGGGTCGAGCATCGCCACGAAGTCCGCGGTCCGCGGGTCGTCGAGCGGGTACCGGAGCGTGCCCACGTTGAACTGGGCGAGGTGGAAGCCGGCGCGAAGATCCTCATGAGCGGTCATGGCGTCACTCCACCACGCCCGCCGCTTCTATGTCAATCCTCATTGTTTTTAGAGGGTTCGGCCACCACGCAGCACCACCCCGGCCGCGCGTCCATCCGCACCCGCACCCCCTCCGAGCCCTCCACCAGCCCCTCCAGCAGCGCCAGGTTCATCCCGCACACCAACGGCGGGAACCGCTCCGCCACCGCGTGGAACGGGCAATTGCGCATCCGCAGCACCGCCCCACCGCCCTCGCCGCGGCCCTCGGCGGCCCCGGCGTCCTCGGCGTCCTCGGCGTCCTCGCGGACCGGCTCGTACCCGCGCTCCTCCAGCACCTTCGCCAACGCGTCCAGATCACCGCACGGCGCCCCGGCCGCCAGCGCCGCACCCTCACGCCGCGCCGCCTCCCGCACCTCCCGATCCAGCCCCGCCCGCTCCGCCGCCTCCGCCAGCAGACCCGCCGCCGTCCCGTAATCACGCGCGGGCAACGACACCCCGCGCTCCACCGCCGACCGCCGGTACACCTTCGCCGGACGCCCCGCCCCCGGCCCCGAACGCCCCGACAACCGCCGGCTCCCCGCCTCCAGCAGCCCCCCGTCCACCAGCTTGTCCAGATGGAACGCCGCCAGCGTCCGCCCCACCCCCGCGGCCTCCGCCGCCTCGTTCCGCCCCACCTCGCGGCCCCGGCCCACCACGAACTCGTACAACCGCCGCCGCACCGGATCCTGCAGCAGCGCCACCGCCTCGATGTCCTCCACCCCGCCATTCTAAGAACAGCGCGGATAGACCATAGAAACGCCGACGGCCGCCGCCGGAGACGACAAGCCCCCGGCGACGGCCGACCAACGAACTCAGATCAATGCGCGCCCAGCAGATCCACCACGAACACCAGTGTGTCCGACCCCCGGATCCCGTACTGCGCCAACCCCTTCGACCCGTACCCCAGCGACGGCGGCACCACCAGCAGCAACCGGCTCCCCACCCGCTGCCCCAGCAAAGCCTGATCCCAGCCCTTCATCACCTGACCCGTCCCCACCACCACACCGAACGGATGCCCCGCCGACCACGACGAATTGAACACCCGCCCATCACGCCAGAAATACCCCGCGTACTGCGTCGCCAGCAGCTGCCCCTTCCGCAGCACCGGCCCATCCCCCCGCACCAGCGTCCGCACCTGCAACCTCTTCGGCGCCGCCGCCTTCGGCACCGTCACCACCGGCGCCTGCCCCGCCGGCGCGTCCGACACCCTCGGCAACGACGGATCGTCCAACGGCGCCTGCTTCACCCCGTGCGGCCCCGCCTTCCCCGAATACACCCCCAGCACGTCCAGCACGTACACCAGCGTGTCCCCCGACCCCACCTGATGCCGCGCGTCACCCGCCGCCCCGAACCCGTCCTTCGGCGGAATCCGCGCCACCACCCGCGACCCCGCCCGCGCCCCCTCCAACGCCTTCACCAGACCCGGCACCAGCTGCCACGTCGAGAAGAACCCCGGACGCCCCTCCGCATAACTGCTCGCCAGCAGCTTCTTCCCCGACTTGTTCCAGCGGTACCCCACATAGTCCGCCATCACCAGATCACCCTTGCGGGCCGCCGTCCCCTTCCCCTCCTTCAGCGTCTTCACCGCCAGCGACCCGTCCGGACCGCCCTTCGGGAACGACACCTCCGGCAGACGCCCGAACGCGCCCTTCACCGACACCTTCACGTCCGAACCGGACGAACACCCCGCCACCAGCGGCACGGCCACCACGGCGACAGCGGGCAAAGCGACGACACGACGGAGAACACGACGGCGCATACGGGTCCTTCGAGGGGTGATGAGCGCTGCTGCGCGCTCACCCTACCCCCCAAGTGACCAGCCGGTAGCCCACACCACGCGAGTCGCACCGGCACCACCCGCCCCGGGCGCCGCCGCCCCCGCGACGGCCCCCGGAACCGGCATCACATCCCCGCGATCAGCTTGTCCACCCGCTCGTCCACCGACCGGAACGGATCCTTGCACAGCACCGTCCGCTGCGCCTGATCGTTCAACTTCAGATGCACCCAGTCCACCGTGAAATCACGCCGCTTCTCCTGCGCCTTCCGGATGAACTCCCCCCGCAGCCGCGCCCGCGTCGTCTGCGGCGGCACCGACTTCGCCTCGAAGATGTCCAGATCCCGCGACACCCGCTCCACCGACCCCCGCTTCTCCAGCAGGTAGTACAACCCCCGATCACGATGCACATCGTGATACGTCAGATCCAGCTGAGCCACCCGCGGCGACGACAACGGCAGATCGTACTTCCGCCGGTACCGCTCGATCAGCTTGTACTTCATCACCCAGTCGATCTCCCGCGACACCAGATCCAGATCGCCCGTCTCCACCGCCCGCAGCGTCCGCTCCCACAGATCCAGCACCCGCTTCGCCGTCGCGTCCCCGCCCCGCGAGTCCACGAAGTCCCGCGCCTTCCCGAAGTACTCCTTCTGGATCTCCAGCGAACTCGCCTCGCGCCCGTTCGCCAACCGCACCTTCCTCCGCCCCGTCATGTCGTGACTGACCTCCCGGATCGCCCGGATCGGGTTCTCCAGCGTCAGATCACGCATCACCACCCCCGCCTCCACCATCCGCAGCACCAGGTCGGTCGCCCCGACCTTCAGCAGCATCGTCGCCTCGCTCATGTTCGAGTCACCGACGATCACATGCAGCCGCCGGAACCGCTCCGCGTCCGCATGCGGCTCATCCCGCGTATTGATGATCGGACGCGACCGCGTCGTCGCCGACGACACGCCCTCCCAGATGTGCTCCGCCCGCTGCGACACGCAGTACACCGCACCCCGCGGCGTCTGCAGCACCTTCCCCGCACCACAGATGATCTGCCGCGTCACCAGGTACGGGATCAGCACGTCCGCGAGCCGCCCGAACTCGCCATGCCGCCCCACCAGGTAGTTCTCGTGGCAGCCGTAGGAGTTCCCCGCCGAATCCGTGTTGTTCTTGAACAGGTAGATGTCGCCGGCGATGCCCTCCTCGCGCAACCGCCGCTCCGCATCCACCAGCAGACCCTCCAGGATCCGCTCCCCCGCCTTGTCATGCGTCACCAGATCCACGACGCTGTCGCACTCCGGCGTCGCGTACTCCGGATGGCTCCCCACATCCAGATAGAGCCGCGCACCATTGCGCAGGAACACGTTGCTGCTCCGGCCCCAGGACACCACCCTGCGGAACAGATAGCGCGCCACCTCGTCCGGTGACAACCGCCGCTGACCGCGGAAGGTGCAAGTGACGCCGTACTCGTTCTCAAGCCCGAAGATGCGCCTGTCCACACCAAGACCCTATGCGGCCCGGCCCCGACTTGGCAGTCTCAAAAGCCCACCGTTTCCCCCACGAAACAAACCCGCCGCGGCCGGACGGCACCACACCACCCGGCCACGACGGGCCAAACTCACCCCGGCGCCACAATCCCCCGGCGCCGCCGACAGCGCGTCAGTCCTCCCCGCCGTCCTCCACCACATCGTCCACATCGTCCACCGACGGCCCCGCCTTGCCCGCCGACGACACCCCCGGCGACCCCGAACCCGAACCGCCGTCACCCGCCGCCAGCAACTCCTCGATCCGCCGCGCCGGCAACCGCCGGAACAACCGGTGCTCCCGGTTCCGGTCCAGCACCGCCACCTCCAGCGACTTCGCCTCCAGCCGCCGATCCGAGTCCTGCGCCTCCAGAGCCCGCACCGCCGTCCGCAGCGCCACCTCCAGCGACGCCCCCTCCTCGTAGCCGTCCTTCAGCGCCTGCGCGACCGACTCCGTCTGACCCCCCATCGCCACATAACCGTGCTCGTCCGCCACCGACCCGTCGAACGTCAGCCGGTAGATCTGGTCCGTGTCCGCGTCCTCGCCCACCTCCGCGACGACCAACTCCACCTCGTACGGCTTGTTCGTCTCCGTGAAGATCGTCCCCAGCGACTGCGCGTACACGTTCGCCAGACCCCGCGCCGTCACATCACGACGGTCGTACTGGTACCCGTTGATGTCCGCGTACCGGACCCCGCCCAGCCGCAGATTCTCGAACTCGTTGTACTTCCCCACCGCCGCGAACGCGATCCGGTCATAGATCTCACTGATCTTGTGCAGCGCACGCGACGGATTGTCCGCCACGAACAGGATGCCGTCGTCGTACTGCAGCACCACGACACTGCGGCCACGCGCGATCCCCTTGCGCGCATAGTCCGCCTTGTCCTTCATCTGCTGTTCGGGCGACACATAGAACGGCATGGACACCGGTCGGATCCCTTCTATCGCAGCGGGGCGGTCGGACCGCCCGGCGAGTCGTAACGTCCATCCACGACGGCCTGCGCCAACGCGCCCACCTCGTCCTCACCCAGCCGGCGGTACCCCTCCGACGTCACCGACGCCACCACCGGGAAGATCCGACGCGTCAGATCGGGGCCGCCCGTCGCCGAATCGTCGTCGGCCGCGTCGTACAGCGCCTGCACGCACGCCAGCGCCGCGTCCTCCGCCGACAGATCCGCCCGGTACAGCTTCTTCAGCGCACCCCGCGCGAACACCGACCCCGAACCGATCGAGTGGAAGTCCCGCTCCTCGTACCGGCCGCCCGCCGGATCGTAAGAGAAGATCCGCCCCCCGTCCCGCTCCTCGTCATAGCCCGCGAACAGCGGCACCACCGCCAGCCCCTGCATCGCCATCGCCAGGTTCTGCCGCACCATCGTCGCCAGCCGGTTCGCCTTGCCCTCCACCGACAGCGTCCGGCCCTCGCGCTTCTCGTAATGCTCCAGCTCCACCTGGAACAGCCGGACCATCTCGATCCCGATCCCGGCCGTCCCCGCGATCGCGATCGCCGAGAACTCGTCCGCCCGGAACACCTTCTCGATGTCCCGCTGCGCGATCACGTTCCCCGCCGTCGCCCGCCGGTCCCCCGCCATCACCACCCCGCCGGGGAAGCTCACCGCGACGATCGTCGTCCCATGCGGGATCTCATCCCCCACCGGCGACGCCGGCACCGTGCGCCGACCCGGCAGCAACTCCGGCGAGTACACCCCCAGGAACTCCGTGAACGAAGACGTATCCGGGCTCGTGAACAGCCCCGGCAGACGTCCGGTGTGCGAATCGTGGGACGCCACGCGACTCCCTTCCCTCCACCAGGCGCCGGTGACCCTCGCATACCCCACCGGCGCAGACTCCTACGACCCTACTGTTCAACCCTCACCCGGCGCATGCCGCGTGATCCACCACCACGTAAGCCCACGGCGAACCTTCCCCGCGAAAGCCCGTCCACCCGCACATAACGCGCGCGCACGGCAACCCGGCCGGGCGCGCGTGTCGCCCCCGCTCCCTACTCCTGAGGCGGTCAGGAGTAGACGAACGCGCCGTCCTCGTCCGACCCGACCCACGTCGGCATGTCGAGTTCCTCGTCGAACGGCAGCGTCTCCTTGCGGAACCTGCCGTCCTCCTCCCAGAGCTCCTTCCAGCCGCCGTTCGGCACCGTCGTGGGATCGACGTCCGGCACCGTCAACGACAGCCGCGTCCCGCCGTCCGCCGTGGGAACCGTCCGCACGAGCCGCCCCTCCACATAGTCCGCAGCCCGACGAAGGGCGATGGGGTCGTCGCGCAGTTGCCCCATGCCCGTGTTGCAGCCCGAACACGCGAGCCCACGCACCATCCCCGTGCCGTGGTCATGGTCGACGTGCTTCGCCGGTTGGTCGGCGCAGATGGCGCAGAGGCCGACCTGCAGCTTCAGGAGCCACTTGGCGTCCTCGTCGTTGATCCCGTACTTCTGCCGCAGGTGGTAGTGCCGCGCCGACTGCGAGCTGTCCCCGCGCGTCCGCCAGAAGGGGTCCCACCGGACACGATCAGGCCCTCCGAAGACCGGAGCGCCGATCTCGATCCGCATCCGCCGCGCATGTGAGCCGCGCAGCTCGAGGTAGTCCGCCGCCAGGCGGAGCACGGCCGGGTCGTCGTGGAACTGGCCGAGGCCCCCGTTGCACTTGAAGCAGAGGATCCGCCGGACCAGGCCGGTGAGATGGCTGTGGTCGACGTGCTTCGCCGGCGCCCGGAGGCAGATGACGCAGACGCCGCCCTGCTCGGCGACCATCCGCTCCACCTCCTGCTCGGTCACCCCGTAGCGGAGCTTGAGCATGTAGTTGCGCTGGCCGCCGTGCTTCTCCCTCTTGTGCTCGGCGATCACCTGATTGTGGCAGGGCTTGCAGTAGGTGGAGAGACCGGACTTTCGAGAGCGGTTGCTCCCGAACTCGTCGACGTCCTTGACCGTTTCGCACCGAGGGCAGTATTTCGTCCCGTCGGGGTCCTTGCGGCGCCTGCGATAAGGCCGCATCGTCTTCCCGAGACGCTCCTGCTTCCTGCGCTTCGAAGCCGCATTTCGCAGGCCGAAGCACTCCCTGCAGTACAGGGCGAGGCCGTCCGCGGACGCGGCCCGCTTGAAGAAGTCCGTGGCGGGCTTTGTCCTGCCGCAGTCGCGACACTTCTTATGAGACATGGGCGAGACATTACCTGCCCGCCCATGCCTTTGAATCGAGTATTCGAATATTTGCTCGTCCGAAGAATTACCGACTTCGCACCGTGGGCGACATGTCCGTTTTATTCACTGACCGCCCTTTTGCACGAAACCCCTTACGAATTCCTCTGCGTTCTCTTCGAGAACTTCGTCAATTTCGTCCAGAATGGAATCGACGTCGTCGGTGAGCTTCTCCTGCCGCTCCTGGACGTCTTCGGTGGTCGTGGCCTCGGTCTCCTCGACCTCTTCCGTGCGCCGGGTGGTCTGCTTCTGACCGCCGGTGTCCTTCGTGGCCATTCCGTACCTCCGCTTCTTGCCGGTACCCCGACCCTATCTCCGATCTTCGTAGACGAGCGGATCTTATGGTCCGTTTCGTCCGATCGCTCTAGGCGTCGGGGGCCTGATCCGGTTATCGCCCGTCCGCAGACCCGTGAAACAGGCAAAGCGGTCACGAAACCGCGACATCGCCCGTCACCGCAGGTCAGCACGGGGACGCCGCTCGATAGTCGCACTATCCAACGGGCGCCGTCCAAGATCCGGACGGCGCCCGCGTGTCAGCCCCTGGGAGGGGCTCGGCTCAGCTCTGGCCGGTCAGCGTGGCCACCAGCTCCGCGGCGGTGCGGCAGCGGTCCAGCAGGGCCCCCACGTGCTGCTTGGTGCCGCGGAGCGGCTCCAGGGTCGGGACGCGCTGGAGCGACTCGCGGCCGGGGACGTCGAAGATGACCGAGTCCCAGGACGCGGCCGCCACGGAGTCGGCGTACTGCCGCAGGCAGCGGCCGCGGAAGTAGGCGCGGGTGTCCTCGGGCGGGTCGTCGATGGCGTTCTCGACCTCGTCCTCGGTGATGAGGTGCTCGACGCGGTCGCGGGACGCCAGGCGGTTGTAGAGGCCCTTGTCGGGCCGGATGTCGGCGTACTGGAGGTCGACGAGCTGGAGGCGGGGGTGGGACCAGTCGATGCCGTCGCGGCTGCGGTAGCCCTCGAGGAGGGCGAGCTTGGCGACCCAGTCGAGCTCGCGGGACAGCTGCATGGGGTCGTCGCCGAGGCGGTGCAGGACGGACTCCCAGCGGTCCAGGACGTCCTTGGTCATCTCGTCGACGTCGGCGCCGTAGCGGTCCTCGACGTACTTGCGGGACTGCTCGAGGTACTCCATCTGGAGCTGGACGGCGGTCATCTTGCGGCCGTCGCGGAGGGTGAGCAGGTGCTTGCAGGACGGGTCGTGGGAGACGGCGCGCAGGGCGGCGACGGGCATGTCGACGGACAGGTCGACGGTGAGGAAGCCGTCCTCGATCATGGCGAGGACGAGGGAGGTGGTGCCGAGCTTGAGGTAGGTGGACAGCTCGGCCATGTTGGCGTCGCCGATGATGACGTGCAGGCGCCGGTACTTCTCGGGGTCGGCGTGGGGTTCGTCCCGGGTGTTGATGATGGGGCGCTTGAGGGTGGTCTCGAGGCCGACCTCGACTTCGAAGAAGTCGGCGCGCTGGCTGATCTGGAAGCCGTCGCCGCGTCCGTCGACGCCGATGCCGACGCGGCCGGCGCCGCAGACGACCTGGCGGGAGACGAAGAAGGGGGTGAGGTGCCGGACGATGTCGGCGAAGGGGGTCTCGCGGCGCATGAGGTAGTTCTCATGGCAGCCGTAGGAGGCGCCCTTGTTGTCGGTGTTGTTCTTGTAGAGCTGGATGGGGTGGGTGCCGGGGACCATGGCGGCGCGGGCGGCGGCGTCGGCCATGACGCGTTCGCCGGCCTTGTCCCAGATGACGGCGTCCCGGGGGTTGGTGCATTCGGGCGCGGAGTACTCGGGGTGGGCGTGGTCGACGTAGAGCCGGGCGCCGTTGGTGAGGATGATGTTGGCGAGGCCGAGGTCCTCGTCGGTGAGCTGGGTGGGGTCGGCGACCTCGCGGGCGAGGTCGAAGCCGCGGGCGTCGCGGAGGGGGTTCTCCTCTTCGAAGTCCCAGCGGGCCCTGCGGGCCCGTGCGGCCGATGCCGCGAGGTAGGCGTTGACGACCTGGCTGGAGGTCACCATCGCGTTGGCCCCTGGCTGCCCGGGTACGGAGATGCCGTACTCGGTCTCGATGCCCATCACCCGCCGAACACTCATATCGTCGAGCCTATCGGGGCCGGGAGGGTGGAGCCATGGGGCCGGTCTTTCCCGGGGCGTGTCGGGGTGGTTGGCGGGGTGTGGAACGGCAGGCGGCGGCCGCCCCGTGGTAGGGGCGGCCGCCGCGTGGCCGTTCGTGTGGTGCGGATTACAGGTACTGGCCGGTGTTGGCGACGGTGTCGATGGACCGGCCGGCTTCGGCGCCCTTGGTTCCGGAGACGAGGGTGCGGATGTAGACGATCCGTTCGCCCTTCTTGCCGGAGATGCGGGCCCAGTCGTCGGGGTTGGTGGTGTTGGGCAGGTCCTCGTTCTCGCTGAACTCGTCGACGCAGGCGGCGAGGAGGTGGTTGACGCGCAGGCCCTTCTGGCCGGTGTCGAGGAACTGCTTGATGGCCATCTTCTTGGCGCGGTCGACGATGTTCTGGATCATGGCGCCGGAGTTGAAGTCCTTGAAGAAGAGGACTTCCTTGTCGCCGTTGGCGTAGGTGACCTCGAGGAAGCGGTTCTCCTCGCTCTCGGTGTACATGCGCTCGACGGTCCGCTGGATCATGGCCTCGACGGTGGCCTCTTCGGAGCCGCCGTGCTCCTTGAGGTCGTCGGGGTGCAGCGGGAGGCCGCTGAGGATGTACTTGGAGAAGATGTCCTTGGCGGCTTCGGCGTCGGGCCGCTCGATCTTGATCTTGACGTCGAGGCGGCCGGGCCGCAGGATCGCGGGGTCGATCATGTCCTCGCGGTTGGAGGCGCCGATGACGATGACGTTCTCCAGCCCCTCGACGCCGTCGATCTCGCTGAGCAGCTGCGGGACGATGGTGTTCTCGACGTCGGAGGAGACGCCGGATCCGCGGGTGCGGAAGATGGAGTCCATCTCGTCGAAGAAGACGATGACCGGGGTTCCGGCGGAGGCCTTCTCGCGGGCCCGTTGGAAGACCAGGCGGATGTGCCGTTCGGTCTCGCCGACGTACTTGTTGAGGAGTTCGGGGCCCTTGATGTTGAGGAAGAAGCTCTTGCCTTCCTTGCCGGTCTGTTCGGCGACCTTCTTGGCGAGGCTGTTGGCGACGGCCTTGGCGATGAGGGTCTTGCCGCATCCGGGCGGTCCGTAGAGGAGGACGCCCTTGGGCGGCCGGAGCTTGTGCTCGCGGAACAGGTCGGCGTGCAGGTAGGGCAGTTCGACGGCGTCGCGGATCATCTCGATCTGCGAGCCGAGTCCGCCGATCTCCTCGTAGGAGATGTCGGGGACCTCTTCGAGGACGAGTTCTTCGACCTCGGCCTTGTGGATCTTCTCGTAGGCGTAGCCGGAGCGGGGTTCGAGCATCAGGGAGTCGCCGGCGCGGAGGGGTACTCCGCGGAGCGGTTCGGCGAGCTTGATGACGCGTTCCTCGTCGGCGTGCGCGATCACGAGGGCGCGTTCGCCGTCGTCGAAGAGCTCCTTGAGCATGACGACCTCGCCCTGCTCTTCGAACTTGAGCGCTTCGACGACGTTGAGGGCCTCGTTGAGCATGACCTCCTGGCCGCGTTGGAGTTCGTCGACGTCGACGGCGGGGCTGACGTTGACGCGCAGCTTGCGTCCGCCGGTGAAGATGTCGACGGTTCCGTCGTCTCGGGATTCGAGGAAGACCCCGAATCCGGAGGGTGGTTGCGCGAGCCTGTCGACCTCCTCCTTGAGCGCCACGATCTGTTCGCGAGCCTCTTTGAGGGTCGCTACGAGTCGCTCGTTCTGGCCGGTTACGGCGGCCAGGTTCGCTTGTGCCTCATGGAGGCGTTCTTCCAGGACACGTACTTGGCGCGGGGATTCCGCGAGCTTGCGGCGCAGCACGGAGATCTCCTCCTCCAGGAAGGAGATCTGCGTTTGGAGGTCCCTGACCTCCTTGTCGTGCTGCGCCCTGCGCGCCCCAGCATCGTCACGAGCGGCCACGCCCCGTCACCTCCTCACGAAGAGAGCCGACGACCTACTGAGACCCTACCTATCTGGAGGGCTTCCGTAACCTGCCCATTCGGTACTCGTGTCGTGCGGGTGTGGTTCGGGTGGTGTTCGGGGGGCGGGCCGGGGGTGGTGTTGGTGGTGGTGTTGTGCTGCGCGGACCTGGGGTTTTGGGTGTGGGGGCGTGTCGGGGTGGAGGGTTTGTCGATTTCGGGGTGTGTGGGGTGGCACACGGCGTGTCGCTGTGCTTATTGCAAGCCCGTCGCAGTGCGCTCGTCTGCGGGGCGGGTGTTTTGCGAAGTTCCGCGGGCGGGGCGGCCCGCGGAGGGGGTCAGGATTCGGCGGGCGTCTCGGGGAAGGACGCGGGCGTGTCGGGGGCGGGGGCGGGCGTCTCGGGGACGGGGTGGGCGCCCTTAGCGGGGCGCCGGCGGCGGGCGGGCGGGGTGACGCCGTCGGCGAGGCGGCGGGCGGTGACGAGGAAGCCTGTGTGGCCGACCATGCGGTGGTCGGGGCGGACGGCGAGGCCGTCGACGTGCCAGGAGCGCAGGAGGGTCTCGAAGGCGTAGGGCTCGGCGAAGGCGCCGTGGGCGCGCAGGTCCTCGACGACGCGGGACATCTGGGTGGTGGTGGCGATGTAGGCGCAGACCATGCCGCCGGGGATGAGGGCCTTGGCGACGGCGTCGAGGGTCTCCCAGGGGGCGAGCATGTCGAGGACGACGCGGTCGGCCTCGGTCTCGGTGAGGGCGTCCTCGAGGGAGCCGACGGTGAGGCGCCAGGAGGGGTGGGGGCCGCCGAAGAACTTCTCGACGTTGGCGCGGGCGATGTCAGCGAAGTCGGGGCGGCGCTCGTAGGAGGAGACGAGGCCGTGTTCGCCTACGGCGCGCAGGAGGAAGCAGCTGAGGGCGCCGGAGCCGGCGCCGGCCTCGATGACGCGGGCGCCGGGGAAGATGTCGGCCATGGCGACGATCTGGGCGGCGTCCTTGGGGTAGACGACGGCGGCGCCGCGGGGCATGCGGACGGCGAAGTCGGCGAGGAGGGGGCGGAAGGCGAGGTATTCGACTCCGCCGCTGGAGCGGTAGACGGTGCCTTCGGGGCTGCCGATGATGTCGTCGTGGGGGACGGAGCCCTTGTGGGAGTGGTAGAGCTTGCCGGGCTGGAGGGTGATGGTGTTGATGCGGCCTTTGGGGTCGGTGAGCTGAACCTGGTCTCCGGGCCGGAACGGGCCGTGCGGGATGCGGCCGGTGGACGGTGCGGGCTCGGTGGGCCGGGGTTCGCTCATGGTGGTCAAGGCTAGCGCCGGGCGGGTGGAGCTCAGGCCGTCCGTCCGGTCGGGGCGGGCTGGTGGGGCGGGCCGTGGGGTGGGCCGTCGGCGCGGGTGGGCGGGGTGGTCAGACGCCGGCGAAGGCGCGGTCGACGTCGGTGACGGCGAGGACGCCGTAGACGCGGCCGTCGGGTTCGGTGAGGAGGTATTCGGAGGCGGGGTTGCGGCGGAGGGCGGTGATGAGGTCCTCGCCGGCGAGGTCGGCGGGGAGGGCGAGGTCGGGTTCGAGGCCGCGGGACAGCTCGCCGACGGTGATCCAGGGGCGGCGGTGCTCGGGGGTGGCGGTGACGGCCTTCTCGCTGACGAGGGCCTGGGGGTTGCCGTCGTGGTCGGCGATGACGAGGGCGCCGGCCTGGTCGGCGTGGGCGCGGCGGATGGCCTCGGCGAGGGGGGTGTCGGCGGTGACGAGGGTGGCGCGGCGGGCGAGGCGGCGGGCGGACAGCAGGGGGACGCGGTCGCGGAAGCGTTCTGCGCGGATGGCCTGGGTGGCGCCGACCCAGATGAAGGAGGCGACGAGGGCGGACCACAGGAGGGCGAGCCAGCCGATGCCGCCGGTGCCGCCGTCGGTGCGGTAGGTGGCGAGGTAGGCGCCGGCGATGAGGCAGGCGACGGCGACGGCGCGGCCGATCCAGCCGGCGACGATGGCGCCGCTGCGGCTGTGGCCGGTGGCCTTCCAGACGGCGGCGCGGACGAGGCGTCCGCCGTCGAGGGGGAGGCCGGGCAGCAGGTTGAAGACGCCGACGAGGAGGTTGGCGAAGGTGAGGGCGTCGATGAGGAGGAGGGCGACGTCGGGGAGGGGGAGGACGGCGTGGGCGAGGAGGCCGAGGCCGGCCAGGACGAGGTTGACGAGGGGGCCGGCGAAGGCGATGAGGAATTCGCGGCCGGGGGTGGCGGCCTCGCGTTCGATGGAGGTCTCGCCGCCGAGGATGTGGAGGGTGACGGAGCGGACGGGGAGGCCGAGGACGCGGGCGGTGACGGCGTGGCTGAGTTCGTGGACGAAGACGGAGCCGTAGAGCAGGACGGCGTAGGCGAAGGCGACGAGGTAGCTGAGGGGGCGGTCGATGACGCCGTTGACCTGGCCTTCGAACATGACCGTGACGAGGAGGGCGACCAGGAACCAGCTGGGCGAGACGTAGACGGGGACGCCGAAGGGGCGGCCCATGTAGAGGCCGGGCCGGGCGTCGGGGCCGCCTTTGCGGGGGCCGGGGTCGCCGGCGGGCGTCTTGCCCTGGGTCGGGGGCGCGGTGTTGGTCACGTATCCGATGCTACGGCCCCGTTGGGGCGGGTCGGGGTGGCGGTGCGCGGTGATCTCGGCGGGTGGGCGGGTGATCCCGGCGGGTGCGCGGGGGTGCGGGATTTCGTCGGGGGCGTCGCCTACGCTGCTGTGCCATGACGACGACCGAGACCGGTGGTGAGGTGTCCGTTCCGTCTCCGCGGGGTGGGGGCGGGGTGGAGGTGGTGGGGTCGCTGTCGCCGTCGCGGGCGGGTGATTTCATGACGTGTCCGCTGCTGTACCGGTTCCGGGTGATCGATCGGCTTCCGGAGCGGCCGTCGCCGGCGGCGGTGCGGGGGACGCTGGTGCACGCGGTGCTGGAGCGGCTGTACGACCTGCCGGCGGGCGGGCGGACGGTGGGGGCGGCGCTGGAACTGCTGGGGCCGCAGTGGGAGCGGCTGCTGTCGGCGGAGCCGGAGCTGGGCGGGCTGTTCGGGGACGGCGAGGCCGGGGAGGCCGAGCGGGCGGAGTGGCTGACGCAGGCGGAGCGGATGGTGGAGCGGTACTTCACGCTGGAGGATCCGCGTCGGCTGGAGCCGGCGGAGCGCGAGCTGTTCGTGGAGACGGTGCTGGATTCGGGGTTGAAGCTGCGGGGGTACATCGACCGGGTGGACGTGGCGCCGTCGGGGGACGTGCGGATCGTGGACTACAAGACGGGGACGGCGCCGCGGGCGGATTTCGAGGCGCGGGCGCTGTTCCAGATGAAGTTCTATGCGCTGGTGCTGTGGCGGTTGCAGGGGCGGGTGCCGCGGTTGCTGCAGTTGATGTATCTGGGGAACGGCGAGGTGCTGCGGTACGAGCCGGACGAGCGGGATCTGCGGGCGACGGAGCGGAAGGTGGAGGCTCTGTGGCAGGCGATCCGGCGGGCGATGGATTCGGGTGAGTGGCGGCCGCGGACGAGCCGGTTGTGCGATTGGTGCGATCACAAGGAGCGGTGTCCGGAGTTCGGGGGCACTCCCCCGCCGCTGCCCGCGGTTCCGGTGCGGCGTCCGTCTCCGGCGGATCTGGAGGGCGCGGCGGAGGGCGGCGCGGTGCGGGAGCGCGACGACCTGTAGCGGTGCGGGGTTCCGGGCGCCGCGGGGCGGAGGGGCCCGGCCGCCGCGGGGCGGAGAGGCGGCGTGCGGGGTCATCCTTGGGGAGGATCGCGGATCCGCGCGCAGGAGGGGTCGCGACCTGCTGTGACCTCCTAGGGTGATAGTCGTGTCACCCCGCATCCGTGGTCTTCGTACTTTTCGTGCCTGGCTGCAGGCGCGTCCGCAGGCGGCGGACGCGTTGCTCGCGGCCGGGCTGCTGCTGGTGGGTCTGCCGCAGATGTACCTGCAGGACTTCCCGGAGAGCGGTGACTACGCGGCGTTCCGGGCGCCGGACGCGGTCAACGGACTGATCGTCGTGGTGGTGACGATGGCGCTGGTGTGGCGGCGCCGTCATCCGCTGCCGGTGCTGCTGGTGGTCGTGGCGGGCGAGCTGACGCTGACGGTGTGGGGGTATCCGCCGTCGGTGCCGGACGTGATGTCGTTCCTGATCGCGGTGTACAGCCTGGCGGCGCACCGGGGGCTGGCGCAGAGTGCGCTGGGGGGCGTGGCGGGGTTCGTGTCGTTCCTGGTGTCGCTGGTGATGCTGCCGGTGGGGACGTCGCCGGTGGTGCTGGTGAGCGACTGCGCGCTGGTGGCGGGTGTGTGGGTGCTGGGCCGGAACCTGCGGTTGCGGCGGGCGTATTTCGCGGAGCTGGAGGATCGGGCGGCGCGGCTGGAGCGGGCGCGGGGGACGGACGCGCGGGCGGCGCGGATCGAGGAGCGGTCGCGGATCGCGCGGGAGCTGCACGACGTGGTGGCGCACCATGTGAGCGTGATGACGGTGCAGGCGGGGGCGGCGCGGCGGATCATCGACCGGGATCCGGGGAGCGCGCGGGAGGCGATGTCGACGATCGAGGAGGTCGGGCGGACGGCGCTGAGCGAGATGCGGCGGATCGTGGGGGTGCTGCGGACGGAGCGGGACGCCGACCAGGCGGGGCGGGAGCTGGCGCCGCAGCCGGGTCTGGGGGATCTCGGGGAGTTGCTGGACCATGTGCGGGAGACGGGGTTGTCGGTGCAGTTGTGGATCGAGGGGGAGGCGCGGACGCCGTCGCCGGGGGTGGACGTGGCGGCGTTCCGGTTGATCCAGGAGGCGCTGACGAACACGTTGAAGCATGCGGGGGCGCAGGCGCGGGCGTGGGTGCGGCTGTACTACACGGACGCGGATCTGACGGTGGAGATCGAGGACGACGGCCGGGGCACGGCGACGATCGTGGCGGACGGGACGGACAATCCGGGGCACGGGCTGGTGGGGATGTACGAGCGGGTGGCGCTGTACGGGGGCGAGTTGCGGATCGGGCCGCGGGTCGGCGGGGGGTTCGGGGTGCGGGCGCGGTTCCCGCTGGAGGCGTGAGCGGTGGGGCCGCTCGGGGTGGGCGGTTCGCGAGGCGCTCGATCCCGCCTGGGGGGTGGCGGTCGCGAGGCCGCCGCGGAGGCGCTGCGGGGGCCGCCGCCGGGGCGGGGAGGGCATAGGGTGACGGTGGCCGGTGCGAGGCGAGGAGCGGGGACGATGGACGCAAGCGGGGTGGCCGGGTGAGCGCGGTGCGGGTGCTGCTCGTCGATGATCAGCCGTTGCTGCGGACGGGGTTCCGGCTGATCCTGGAGGCCGAGGCGGACGTCGCGGTGGTCGGCGAGGCCGGGGACGGCGCGGCGGCGGTGGAGATGACGCGGTCGCTGCTGCCGGACGTGGTGCTGATGGACATCCGGATGCCGGGGGTCGACGGGATCGAGGCGACCCGGCGGATCATCCGGGAGGGCGCGGCGTCGCACGATCCGAAGGTGCTGATCCTGACGACGTTCGATCTGGACGAGTACGTGATCGAGGCGGTGCGGGCGGGGGCGAGCGGGTTCCTGCTGAAGGACTCGCCGCCGGAGGATCTGGTGCAGGCGATCCGGATCGTGGCGGAGGGCGACGCGATCGTGGCGCCGAGCGTGACGCGGCGGCTGCTGGACCGGTTCGCGACGCGGCTGCCGGCGGTGCGGGACGCGGCGCCGCCGCCGGGGCTGGACACGTTGACGGCCCGGGAGCGGGAGGTGCTGGCGCACGTGGCGCGGGGCCAGTCGAACGCGGAGATCGCCGCGGAGCTCGTGGTGAGCGAGACGACGGTGAAGACCCATGTCGGGAACGTGCTGGCGAAGCTGGGGCTGCGGGACCGGGTCCAGGCGGTGGTGTACGCGTACGAGACCGGGTTGAGCCGCCCGGGGCAGGGCTGATCGCGGGCGCGGCGGCGGCTTTTCCCGGCCGCGCCGGAGGGGGCCGTCCCTGAGGGCGTGCGGGTGGTGTCCGGGCTGGTGGGGCGGTGTCAGGTGGGTGCGGGGTCAGGGGGCGTCCCTGAGCCGCCCCCTCTTTCGCCGGCCGGTCCCCTACTCCGGTAGGACGACGCGGGTCGCGCGTCTCCTGCCACGGATGGAGTGGTAAGTCCATTCCTGGGGTGCATCTCCGGAGGCGGTCGGACTTCTACTGTTCTGTGTGGTGGGCCGCCGGGGGACGAATCGCGGTCCGCAGCAGTTCGTTTTCCACCTCATCCACTCACACAGGGGAGTTCACGTGACGAACACCGCCCCATCGACCGCTGACGCGCACTCCGCGCCCGGGGCGGGCGACTTCGCCGCACGGGCCCATCAGATCGCCAAGGTGTACGGGCGCGGCGACGCCCGGGTGGTCGCGCTCGACTCGGTGACCGTGGGGATCCCCCGCGGCCGGTTCACCGCGATCATGGGCCCCTCGGGTTCCGGGAAGTCCACGCTGATGCACTGCATGGCGGGGCTGGACTCGGTGGACTCCGGGCAGGTCTTCATCGGCGACACCGAGCTGACGGGGCTGAAGGACAAGCAGCTGACCCGGCTGCGCCGCGACAAGATCGGGTTCATCTTCCAGGCGTTCAACCTGGTCCCGACGCTGACGGCGCTGGAGAACATCACGCTGCCGATGGACATCGCTGGCCGCAGGGCCGACCGGGCGTGGGTGGACGAGGTGATCGACACCGTGGGGCTGCGGCCGCGGCTGAAGCACCGGCCGACGGAGCTGTCGGGCGGGCAGCAGCAGCGGGTGGCGTGCGCGCGGGCGCTGGCGTCCCAGCCGGAGATCATCTTCGCGGACGAGCCGACCGGGAACCTGGACTCGCGGTCCGGCGCGGAGGTGCTGTCGTTCCTGCGCGACTCGGTCACCCGGATGGGGCAGACGATCGTGATGGTGACGCACGACCCGTCCGCGGCGGCGTACGCCGACCAGGTGCTGTTCCTGACGGACGGGCAGATCGTCGACACGATGACCGGGCCGACCGCCGAGCGGGTGCTGGAGCGGATGAAGGGCTTCGAGACGGCGGGCCGCCCGGCCGCCGCGCCGGGCGGGCACGGGCCGGGGGTCGCAGCGCGATGATGGGCAAGGTCACGCTCCGCAACCTGGCGGCGCACAAGATCAGGCTGGTGCTGACGGCCGTCGCGGTGATCCTCGGCGTGGCGTTCGTGGCCGGCACGCTGATCTTCACCGACACGATGAACAAGCGGTTCGACGACCTGTTCAGCCGGGTCGGCAAGAACGTCGCCGTGGACGTGCGGGCCAAGAAGGTCGTCGGCGGCGAGAACGACGGGCAGGCGGCGCAGCCGGTGCCGGCGTCGGTCCTGACGGCGCTGAAGGGCGTCGACGGGGTGAAGGACCCGCAGGGCAACGTGAACGGGTACGCGGCGGTCGTGGGCCGCGACGGGAAGATCGTGGGCTCGGGCGGGCAGGGCCCGCCGCAGCTCGGCACGAACTGGAACGCCGGCGGGTCGTTCGACCTGAAGGCGGGCCGGGTGCCGCACGGGCCCGGCGAGGTGATCATCGACGCGGAGACGGCGAAGAAGGGGAGACTGGCGGTCGGCGACACCGTCGGGGTCGTGTCGTCGGGGCCGCCGCAGCGGATGCGGCTCGTCGGGCTGATCGACACCGGGAACCTGATGGGCGCGAGCGTCACCGCGTTCGACACCCCGACGGCGCAGCGGCTGATGCTGAAGCCCGGCTACTTCAGCGACATCGAGATGGGCACCACCGGCCCGTCGGAGACGCAGCTGCGGGACCGGGTCGCCAAGGTGCTGCCGAACGGCGTGGAGGCCGTCACCGGCACGAAGATGCGCGACGAGAACAAGAGCGACGTCGCGCAGATCATGGGGTTCTTCCGCACGTTCCTGCTGGCCTTCGCGCTGATCTCGATCTTCGTCGGGGCGTTCATCATCTTCAACACGTTCTCGATGCTGGTGGCGCAGCGGACCCGGGAGCTGGCGCTGCTGCGCGCGATCGGCGCGGCCCGCCCGCAGGTGACGCGGGCGGTGATCGGTGAGGCGGTCGCGGTCGGGGTCGTCGGGTCGACGCTGGGCCTGGCGGCCGGCGCGGGCCTGGCGGCGCTGCTGCAGACGCAGATGGGCGACGCCGGCTCGGGCGGGCTGACGTTCACCCTCACGCCGGTGGTCTGGTCGTACGTCGTCGGGATCGTGGTGACGGTGGTGTCGGCGTACTTCCCGGCACGGCGCGCGGCGAAGATCCCGCCGGTCGCGGCGATGCGCGACGACGTGGCGCTGCCGCAGCGGACGCTGCGGATCCGGGTCGCGCTCGGGTCGCTGCTGACGCTGATCGGCGCGGGCCTCATCGCGGTGGGCCTGGCCGGCGGCGGCGGGAACCCGGCGGTGCCGGTCGGCGGGGGCGCGTTCGCGGTGTTCATCGGGGTCGCGATGCTCGCGCCGGTGATCAGCGTGCCGGTGGTGAAGGTGCTGGGGTGGCCGTTCGCGCGGCTGATGGGCGCGCCGGGCCGGCTCGCCCGGCAGAACGCGCTGCGCAACCCGCGCCGCACCGCCGCGACCGCCGCGGCGCTGATGATCGGCCTGGCGCTGATCACCACGGTGAACGTGCTGGGCGCGACGATGCGCGCGTCGATCGACGAGCAGGTGGACGCGCAGTTCGGCGCGGACTACCTCGTGCAGGCCACCGGCGGCGACATCACCGCGGACGCCACGCAGAAGATCAAGGCGGCGGCGGGGGTGGAGTCGGCGTCGCCGACCTACGAGGGCACCGCGAAGATCGCCGGGAAGCGCGGCACGTACATGTCCGGCGACGTCGGCGTGATCGCCAAGGCGGCGCGGCTGAAGATGGTGTCGGGCAGCACCGCGATCGGCGCGGGCGGGCTGATGGTGAACGAGTCGACCGCCAAGGACAACGGCTGGCGGGTCGGGTCGACGGTGCCGGCGCTGTTCCCGGACGGCAGGACCGAGCAGCTGAAGGTGACGGGGATCTTCGAGAAGAGCGACCTGATCGGCGGCCGGATCGTCTCGGAGCAGGTGTACCTGCGGCACACGGTGCGGCCGTCGGTGGACGCGGTGCTGGTGAACGCGGCGAAGACGGACGCGGCGACGAAGGCGTCGATCGAGTCGGCGCTGAAGGCGTACCCGAACCTGAAGGTGTCGGACCAGTCGTCGCTGAAGAAGGACGCCCGCAAGCAGGTGGACGGGTTCGTGACGTTCCTGTCGATCCTGCTGGCCATGTCGGTGATCATCGCGGCGGTCGGGGTCGTCAACACGCTGGCGCTGTCGGTGATCGAGCGGACCCGGGAGATCGGGCTGCTGCGGGCGATCGGCATCAGCCGCCGCCAGCTGCGGCGGATGATCCGGGTCGAGTCGATCGTGATCGCGGTGTTCGGCGCCGTGCTCGGGATGGGCATCGGCGTGGCGTTCGGGGCGGCGCTGCAGAACGCGCTGAAGGGCCAGGGGCTCGGTGTGCTGGCGGTGCCGTACGGGACGCTGGCGGTGTACCTGGTGGTCGCCGCGGTGATCGGTGTGCTGGCGGCGCTGTGGCCGGCGTGGCGCGCCGGTCGGATGGACGTGCTGAAGGCCATCTCCACGGACTGACCGGCGGCTCCCGTCCCGAAGCCCCGGCCCCCTTCAGCGGGGGGCCGGGGCTTCGCCGTGTCGCGAGGACGCCGCGAGCGGCCAGCGTCGCGCAGGGACGGTGCCGCGCGACAGAAGGCGAGGGGCTCCCCTCGGGAGACGACCGCTCCGGTGTCAGGGGCGGCTGCCGAGCGGGGGAATGACGAAGCCCCGGTCCCCCTGTGCGGGGGCCGGGGCTTCGGCGTGCCGGAGGCGCGCCCGAGGGCGGTCCTGCGGCCGGGGCCTACTCGCCGGTCTCGGCGTCGGACTCGGCGGCCGGCGCGGTCCCCGGCGCCACCGCGGCCTTCGCGACCTCGTCGGTCGCCGACACGGTGGTGTTCTCCGGGAAGTGGCACGCGGCCTGGTGGCCGTGGCTGAGCTCGATCAGCGGCGGCTCGACCTGCTTGCAGATGTCCTGCGCCTTCCAGCAGCGGGTGTGGAACCGGCACGCGGGCGGCGGGTCGAGGGGGCTCGGCACGTCGCCCTGCAGCCGGATCCGCTGCCGCTCGCCGCGCTGGCTCGGGTCCGGGACCGGCACCGCCGACAGCAGCGCGTTGGTGTACGGGTGCATGGGCCGCTCGTACAGGTCGTTGCGGTCCGCGATCTCGACGATCTTGCCGAGGTACATGACGGCGACCCGGTCGGAGATGTGCCGGACGACCGACAGGTCGTGCGCGATCACCACGTAGGTGAGGTCGAGCTCGTCCTGCAGGTCCTCCAGCAGGTTGACGACCTGCGCCTGCACCGACACGTCCAGGGCCGACACCGGCTCGTCCGCGACGATCAGCTTCGGCTTGAGCGCCAGCGTGCGGGCGATCCCGATGCGCTGGCGCTGGCCGCCGGAGAACTCGTGCGGGTACCGGTTGTAGTGCTCGGGGTTGAGGCCGACCAGCTCCAGGATCTCCTGGACGGCCTTCTTCACCCCGTTCTCGGTGGCGATGTTCTGCAGCCGGAACGGGGCCCCGACGATCGCGCCGACCGTCTTGCGGGGGTTCAGCGACGAGTACGGGTCCTGGAAGATCATCTGGAGGTCGCGGCGGAGCGGCCGCAGCCGCCCCTGGGACATCGTGGTGATGTCCTGCCCCTCGAAGGTGATCTTGCCGAAGCTCGGGTCCAGCAGCCGCATGATCATCCGGCCGGTGGTGGACTTGCCGCAGCCCGACTCCCCCACCAGGCCGAGGGTCTCGCCCTTGCGGACCGAGAACGACACGCCGTCGACGGCCTTCACCGCCGCGACCTGCCGGCGCAGCAGCCCCGCGGTGACGGGGAAGTGCTTGCCGAGGTTCTCCACCTCCAGCAGCATCTCCCCGTCCCGGATGGGACGGGGCGCCGCCGCGTCGGCGGAGGTCTCCGCGGCGCCGGGGACGGTGGTCCCCGGCGCGGCGGTGTCAGAAGTGCTCACAGTCTTGTTCCCACCCGTGCTCGTCACAGCTTCGGCCGGATCTCGGATTCCCAGATCTCCTGCTTCTTCTCGAGCGGGAGATGGCAGGCCACCCTGTGGCCCGGGACCGCCTCGACCAGTTCGGGACGCACCGTCGTGCACTTGTCCCCGTTGAGGTCCTTGTAGGCGCACCGCGGGTTGAACGCGCATCCCTGCGGCACGTTGATCAGGCTCGGCGGGGTGCCCTTGATCGGCATCAGCCGTTCGGTGCGCTCCCGGTCCAGCCGCGGCATCGACCCGAGCAGCCCCCACGCGTAGGGGTGCAGCGGCCCGTGGAAGGCGTCCTCCACCGACGCGTACTCGGCGCACCGGCCCGCGTACATCACCAGGATGTCGTCCGACAGCTCCGCGACCACCCCGAGATCGTGGGTGATCATGATGACGGCGGAGTTGAACTCCTGCTGCAGGTCCCGGATCAGGTCGAGGATCTGCGCCTGGACGGTCACGTCCAGCGCCGTGGTCGGCTCGTCCGCGATCAGCAGCTCCGGGTCGCACGACAGCGCCATCGCGATCATCGCACGCTGCCGCATGCCGCCGGAGAACTGGTGGGGGTAGTCGTCGACCCGCTTGTCCGGCTTCGGGATGCCGACGCGGCCGAGCATGTCGATGGCGTGCTTGCGCGCCACCTGCTTGGACACGTCGTTGTGGACCCGGTACGCCTCGATGATCTGCGCGCCCACCGTGTAGAAGGGGTGCATCGACGACAGCGGGTCCTGGAAGATCATCGCCATCTTGCGGCCGCGCAGCCGGCGGACCTCGCCGGGCGACGCGCCGACGAGTTCCTGGCCGTCGAGCCAGATCTCGCCGGACACGTTGGCGTTGCTGCGGTTGTGCAGGCCGAGGACGCCGAGGCTCGTGACGCTCTTGCCGGAGCCGGACTCGCCGACGATGCCGAGCGTGCGGCCCTTCTCCAGCTGGAACGACAGCCCGTCGACCGACTTCACCAGACCGTCGTCGGTCGGGAAGTGGATCTTCAGGTCGCGGACCTCGAGGAACGCCGTGGGAGCCTCCCCGGCGCCCGCGGCGGGCCCGGCGGCCGGCGTGGTGTCGGTCATCAGCCCAGCCTCACTCTCGGGTCGATGATGGCGTACAGGAGGTCGACGACCAGGTTGATCATGACGATGAAGAACGCGGCGAGCGTGGTGACGCCGAGCACCATCGGCAGGTCGCCGGTGCCGATCGAGCTGATCGCCAGCTGCCCGAGGCCGGGGATGCTGAAGGTGTTCTCGGTGAGCACCGCGCCACCGATCAGCAGCCCGAAGTCGAGGCCGAAGATGGTAAGGATGGGGGTCAGCGAGGCGCGCAGCGCGTGCTTGGTGATGACCGTCTTCTCCGGCAGGCCCTTGGCGCGGGCCGTCCGGATGTAGTCCTCGTTCATCGTTTCCAGCATGCCCGCTCTGGTGAGCCGCGCGTACATCGCGGCGTACAGGAACGCCAGGGTGATCCAGGGCAGCACCAGCGACTCGAACCATGTCACCGGGTTCTGGCTGATGCCCACGTAACTGCCTCCGCCGGGGAAGATGCCCAGCTTGTAGGAGAACAGGGCGAGCGACACCAGGCCCGTGAAGTAGATGGGCAGCGACACCCCGCTGAGGGCCACCACCATCGCGGCCCTGTCCCAGATGCTGCCTCTCTTCAGCGCCGAGACGACGCCGGTCGACACGCCTGCCACCAGCCAGATGATCGCGGCGCCCACGGCCAGCCCCAGGGTCGCCGGGGCGCGGTCCATCAGCGTCGGGAGCACCGGCTGGCTGGTGCGGAAGGAATAGCCGAGGCAGGGCGCCGGGCAGTGGTCGGTGACCGGCCCGGCCTTGAAGTCCTCACCGGCCACGATGCCCTTGAGGTAGTGGCCGTACTGCACCACCACCGGCTTGTCCAGGCCGAGCCGTTCCTTGGTGGCCTGGATCGCCTCTGCCGTCGGGGCCTTGCCGACGTAGGACGCCGCGAGCTGGTCGGTGGTCTGACCCGCCAGCTTCGGAAGCCAGAAGAAGATGCCGAAGGTCACCAGGCTGATGAGCAACAGCATGAGAACGGCGCCGACGAGGCGCCGGATGATGTATGCGAGCACACTGCGCGGCCCCGCCCGCCGACCGGCCGGACCTGTGGGCCCGGTACCGGTCGGCGGGCATCGCCTTCACCTGCCTTCAGATGAACGCATGGACGGAGGGAGACTTACTTCTCCACGCCCATGTTGAGGTAGTCGTACATTCCGCCGTAGCCGGCCGTGATACCGACGTTGGTGACCCGCTTCGGCCGGTAGAGCAGGGCCTTGGCGTAGATCAGCGGGACCTCGACGGCGTCCTGCATGACCATCTGGTCGATGTCGCCGTAGAGCTTGGTCCGCGTGGCCTTGTCGGTGCTGGCGATCGCCTGGTCCAGCGCGGCGTTCACCTTCGGGTTGTCCTCCTCGGCCAGGTTGTTGCCGCCGGAGGGCTTGATGGCCCGGCCGTCGACGATCTGGGAGAGGAAGCCGTAGCCGGTCGGCCAGTCGGCCGCCCACGCCATGAGCATCATGCCGATGCCGTGCTGGTGCACGTAGTTCGGGACGCCGACGTACTTGTTGAAGTAGTCGCCGGCCGGCCACTGCACGATGCTGACGTTGATGCCGACCTTCTTGAGGCTCTGCTGGATGGCCTGGGCCATCGCGACTTCCTTCGGCCGGTCGGACCGGGCCGAGATCTTCGTCGAGAAGCCGTTCGGCTGGCCGCAGGCCGCGAGCTCCTGCTTGGCCTTCGCCAGCGTGGCCGCGTCGAGGCCGTTGCCGCCCGCCGCCTGCTTCTGCGGGAACAGGTCGAACTTGCGGTACCCGTCGACCGTCGGGGGCAGGATCGTCGTGGCGACGTCACCGCCGGCCAGCGGGCCTCCGTAGGCGGTCTGCGCGGCGACCTTGTCGGTCGCGTACTGCACGGCGTTGCGGCAGTGGATGTTGTCCAGCGGCTTGACGTGCAGGTTCAGCGACATGAACCGCAGGTAGCCCTGGATCGGGTTGTCGGTGTACGGCTTCTGCGCCGCCGCCAGCACCTTCGGCTGCGTACCGGCCTGCACGCCCACGCCCGCGACGTCCATGTCGAGCGAACCGGCCAGCAGGCGGTTGTCGATGTCGTCGGCGTTCTGCTTCAGCTGCAGCTCGATCTTGTCGGGCAGCGCCTTGCGGATCGGGTCGGTGCTGGGGTCCCAGTTCGGGTTCCGCGACAGCGTCATCGACTTGCCGCGGGTGTAGTTGTCGACCTTGTACGGGCCGCTGGAGACGATCGACGACTCGTACTTCAGGCCGGTGTCCTTGGCCTTCGGCACGGGGATCGTCTGCGACATCGCCACCAGGTCGTCGAACTCCGAGAACGGCTTCGACAGGTGGAAGATGATCGTGCTGTCGTCCGGCGTCTCGATCGACTTCAGGCCCTCGTCGCTCTTGTCCTTGTAGGGACCCTTGTACGCGGGTTTGTTGTCGATCAGGTAGGTCTTGAAGTACTTCGGACCGAGCTGCAGCTCGTCGGTGAAGTTGGAGCGCTCGACGGCGTACTTCACGTCCTTGGACGTGACGGGGGTGCCGTCGTCGTACTTCACGCCGGTGCGCAGCTTGTAGGTCCAGGTCTTCGCGCCGTCGCTCGGCTGACCGGGCGCGGTCGCCAGGTCCGGGACGATCTGCTTGCTCTCGTCGCCCGCGGCCGGCTTGAAGGTCATCAGGCCCCGGCCGTAGAAGCGCGAGAAGTTCTGGTCCCACGCGTAGTACTGGTTGCCCGGGTCCGGCGAGTCGAAGTCGTCGGACATCGCCAGGCGGAGGGTGCCGCCCTTCTTGTCCGACTGGTTGATGACCTTGTCGACCGCGGCGTTGTAGCCGGGTCCGCTCCCCGAGCCGCCCGAGTCGCCGCCGCCGCAGGCGGCGAGGCCCGCCGCGGCGAGCGCGCCGGCCGCGAGGGCCGCGATTGGTCTCATCTTGTTCATGTGCAGGCGCACCCCATTCATTTCTCCGGGTCGGATGAACCCGAGGTCACTTGGCCCGAGGGTCGAGAGCGTCCCGCAGCCCGTCACCGAGCAGGTTGAAGGCGAGGACGGTGATGAAGATCGCCACACCGGGGACGATCATGTACATCGGGTCGGAGGAGTAGATCGGCACCGCGAGGGTCAGCATGCCGCCCCACGACGGGGTCGGCGGGATCACGCCGACGCCGAGGAACGACAGCGCCGCCTCGAACAGGATGTTCGTCGGGATCAGCAGGGTCGAGTAGACCAGGATCGGCGCGACGAGGTTCGGCAGGATCTCCTTGAACAGGATGTAGGAGTTCCGGGCGCCCATGCTGCGGGCCGCGTCGACGAACTCGCGTTCGCGCAGCGAGAGGGTCTGGCCGCGGATGATCCGGCCGATGTAGGGCCAGTTGAAGAACCCGATGACGAAGATCAGCACCCAGACCCGCAGGCCGTTGCCGCTCAGCCCGAACGAGCCGTCGGAGATGACGGCGACCAGCGCGATCGCGAACAGCAGCAGGGGGAACGCGAGGAAGGCGTCCATCGCCCGGCTGATGAGCGTGTCGACCCAGCCGCCGAAGTAGCCGGCGGTGATGCCGAGGACGGTGCCGATCACCACCGACAGCACGGTCGCGAGGAACGACACCAGCAGCGAGATCCGGGCGCCGTGCACGATCCGGGCGAGCAGGTCGCGGCCGGTGCCGGGCTCCACCCCGAGGAGGTGGTCGGCGCTGATGCCGGTGTGCCAGATGCCGGTCTTCGGCCGGTTGTAGGTCGGGTCGATCAGGTTCTGGTGGTAGGCCAGCGGCGACTGCACCAGCAGCGGCCCGAAGATCGCCAGGAGGATCAGCAGGACCACGATGACGCCGCCGGCGAGCGCGACCTTGTCGCGCTTGAGTCGCATCCAGGCGATCTGGCCCAGGGAGCGTCCCTGGATCGCCTTGCCGTCGACACCGGCGAGGACCGCTTCCGGCTGCGCCTCGGTGTCGGACCCGGTCACCTCAAGGGGTGCGGCCACGCTCTGTACCTCCTACCGTCCGGCCACTGGTTCGGCCATGCCGCCGCCGGCGCGGTGACCGGCGGTCGCGGAGATCATCCGCTGACCCCGTGCCCGTTACGCCGCGTTTGCTGAAGGGAAAGGTAGCCCCTCGGCCATGACTGTCCATCCGTGAGACGGGCTGCACCAGTACCCGTATCTGAGTTGTGATCTCGTCGTCATCTCGGGCATACGTGCTCGGCCATCACGTCGGACAAATCGCCCGAATAGTACGTTCGCCTGTGCCGTGCTCCGCAACACGAAAGCGGTCTAGACCGGCAAGCTTTACCGTACTGAGTCCGTTCTGAGATCGATCGTCCGCAGGTCAGCGCCCCGGAGCGCAGAAACGGCGGGCCGGGACGCCCCCCGAGGGGGACGTCCCGGCCCGCCGCCGGACCCGCCGGGACCGGGCGTCAGGAGATGCCGCGGTCGCGCAGGATCTTCTCGATCTCCGCCATCTCCGGGTCGCCGGACGGCTGCGCGCCGCCCACCTCGCCCCGGGGCTTGCCGCCGCGCCCGGCCGCCTTCGGCTCGCCCTTGCCGCGCGCCGCGGCCTTCCCGCCGCCGTCACCGGATTCGCCGCCCGCCCGGCGGCTCAGCATCGCGCCGGAGGTCAGGTAGAGCAGAACGGCCAGCCCCGCCACCCCGACCCCGGCCCACTTCACCGGGCTGAACGCCAGGTCGACGAAGAACTCGGTCACCCCGGTCATCGCGGCGGCCAGCGGCACCAGCGACAGCGCGGCGCCGCGCATCCCCGACGCCGCCCCGCGGCGCCGGTAGACCCCCCAGCTGATGACCAGCCCGACCAGGGTCACCCCGAGGCTGATCAGATCGATCGCCGTGTCGCTCATGTCGGCCCCTCACTCCGTACGGTGCTGCTCTGCGGGCGCTGCTCCCTCCATCGTCACACGTCCGGGCCCCGATTCCGCTCCTCCCGGCGGACGGTTTGCGGACATTCCGGTCTCCTCCTCCGGCGTGATCCGTCCCCTAGGGACCGCCGCCCGGGGCCGCGGCCGCCCTCTGCCTCCACGGGGCCACGCGCCCGCAGGCCAGAGCCGGGCCGTGCTCGGGCGCTGCCGTAAAAGATCAACGTCGCGCAACGGTTGGACGTCGAACCGGTCGACGGGGCCTCCTCACGCCCCCTCGGAGCGGCCCGTCCCGGGGCGCCGGACCTCATCCGACCAGCGAGAACAGCCGTTCCAGGGTCACCTCGCGCAGCGACGCGGCCACGGTGCGTCCGGGCGCCGGCGGGATCGGCAGCACGCTCGGCACCGCGACCGTCACGCAGCCCGCCGCCTCCCCCGCGGCGACCCCGTTCGGGGAGTCCTCCAGCACGACGCAGCGGCCCGGGACCGCGCCCAGGCGGGCCACCGCGGTCAGGTACGGCTCCGGGTCGGGCTTGGTGCGCGCGACCTCGTCGCCGGCGACGCTGAGCGCGAAGAACCCGCGGCCGACCGCGTCCAGCACCGGATCGATCAGCCGCCGGTGGCTGGAGGACACCAGCGCCGCGGTGACGCCCGCGTCCTTCAGTTCCACCAGCAGCTCCTTGGCGCCCGGCATCAGCGGCACGCTCTCGCTCAGCCGCTCGTGCATGCCGTCCAGCATCCGCCGCCCCACCTCCTCGGGCGGGACGTCCGCGCCGGTCAGCCGCAGCATGTAGTCGACCGCGACACCGAGGGACCCGCCCACCAGCGCCCGCTGGTGCTCCTCGCCCCACTCGCCGCCGAGCCACGCGACCACCTGCGACTCGACCTCCAGCCACACCCGCTCGGAGTCGACCAGCAGCCCGTCCATGTCGAACAGCACGGCCTGAAGGCCCCCGTGACCGTCCCCCAAATCGTCCTTCCCTTCCTCGTCGCCGACGGCGCGCGTCCCCGCGCGCCGTGTGCCGTGTGCGGCCGTGCGGCGTGCGCCGTCACGTGTTGAAGTACTTGGCCTCCGGGTGGTGGACGACCAGCGCGTCCGCCGACTGCTCGGGCGCCAGCTGCAGCTCCTCCGACAGCGTCACCCCGATCCGGCCCGGGTCCAGCAGCCCGACGAGCTTGGTACGGTCCTCCAGGTCGGGGCAGGCCGCGTAGCCGAAGGAGAACCGGGCGCCCCGGTAGCCGAGCTTGAAGAAGTCCTCGATGTCGGCGGAGTCCTCGCCGCCGAAGCCGAGCTCGGCGCGGATCCGGGCGTGCCAGTACTCCATCAGCGCCTCGGTGAGCTGCACCGACAGCCCGTGCAGCTCGAGGTAGTCGCGGTAGGCGTTCTTGGCGAACAGCTCCGCGGTCGCCTCGGCGATCCGCGGGCCCATCGTGACGAGCTGCAGCGCGACCACGTCGGTCTCGCCCGACTCGCGGGGCCGGAAGAAGTCGGCCAGGCACAGGTGCCGGTCGCGGCGCTGGCGCGGGAACGCGAACCGCTCCCGCTCCGACCCGTCCTCGTTGAGGACGACCAGGTCATCACCCTCCGACACGGCCGGAAAGTAGCCGTACACGACTCCGGCCTCGATCAGGCCCTCGGTCTGGACACGGTCCAGCCACATCCGCAGCCGGGGCCGCCCCTCGCTCTCCACCAGCTCCTCGTAGGTGGGGCCGTCCCCGCCGCGCGACGGCTTGAGGCCCCACTGGCCCATGAAGGTAGCGCGCTCGTCGAGGCAGGCGGCGTAGTCGGCGAGGGCGAGGCCCTTGACGACCCGGGTGCCCCAGAACGGCGGCTCGGGGACCCGGTTGTCGGTGGCGACGTCGGAGCGGGCGGGCATGTCCTGCGGCTCGGTGACGTCGAGGGTCGCGCCGCGCCGCACCCGGCGCTCGCGCAGCGGCGGCAGGCTCGCGCCCTCCTCGCCGCGCTTGACCGCCATGAACGCGTCCATCAGCCGCAGCCCCTCGAACGCGTCGCGGGCGTAGCGGACCTCGCCGTCGTACAGCGCGGCGAGATCCTGCTCGACGTAGGCGCGGGTGAGGGCGGCGCCGCCCAGCAGCACCGGCCACTCCCCCGCCAGGCCGCGGGCGTTCAGCTCCTCGAGGTTCTCCTTCATGACCACGGTGGACTTCACCAGCAGCCCGGACATGCCGATCACGTCGGCGCGGTGCTCGCGGGCGGCCTCCAGGATCGCCGACACCGGCTGCTTGATGCCGATGTTGACGACGTCGTAGCCGTTGTTGGACAGGATGATGTCGACGAGGTTCTTGCCGATGTCGTGGACGTCGCCCTTGACGGTGGCGAGCACGATCCGGCCCTTGCCGCCGTCCTCGGACCTCTCCATGTGCGGTTCGAGGCGCGCGACGGCGGTCTTCATCACCTCGGCGGACTGCAGCACGAACGGCAGCTGCATCTGCCCGGACCCGAACAGCTCGCCGACGGTCTTCATGCCGTCCAGCAGCACGTCGTTGACGATCTCCAGGGCGGGGCGCTGCGCCAGCGCCTCGGCCAGGTCGGCGTCCAGGCCGTCGAGCTCGCCGTCGACGATGCGGCGCTTCAGCCGCTCCCACAGCGGCAGCGCCAGCAGCTCCGCGGCCCGGTCGGCCTTCAGCGCGGCGGTGTCGACGCCCTCGAACAGCTGCATGAACGCGTGCAGCGGGTCGTAGCCGCCGGACCGGCGGTCGTAGATCAGGTCGAGGGCGACCTTGCGCTGCTCCTCGGGGATGCGCGCCATCGGCAGGATCTTCGACGCGTGCACGATCGCCGAGTCGAGGCCGGCGTCCACGCACTCGTGCATGAAGACCGAGTTCAGCACGGCCCGCGCCGCCGGGTTCAGGCCGAACGACACGTTCGACAGCCCGAGGGTGGTCTGCACGTCCGGATGGCGGCGCTTCAGCTCGCGGATCGCCTCGATCGTCTCCAGCGCGTCGCGGCGCGACTCCTCCTGGCCGGTGCCGATGGTGAAGGTGAGGCAGTCGACGACGACGTCCTGGACGCGCATCCCCCAGCGGCCGGTCAGCTCGGCGATCATCCGGGAGGCGATCGCGACCTTGCGGGCGGCGGTGCGGGCCTGGCCCTCCTCGTCGATGCACATCACGACGACGGCGGCGCCGTGCTCGCGGACGACCGGCATCAGCCGGCGCAGCTTGGAGCCTTCACCGTCGCCGTCCTCGAAGCTGACGGAGTTGACGACGGCGCGGCCGCCGAGCATCTCCAGCCCCGCCTCGATCACCGGGACCTCGGTGGAGTCCAGCACGATCGGCGGCGTCGCGGCGGTCGCGAGCCGGAACGCCAGCTCCTTCATGTCGGCGACGCCGTCGCGGCCGACGTAGTCGACGCACAGGTCCAGCAGGTGGGCGCCGTCGCGGGCCTGGTCGCGGGCGATCTTCACGCAGTCGTCCCAGCGGCGCTCCAGCATCGCCTCCCGGAACGCCCGGGACCCGTTGGCGTTGGTCCGCTCCCCGATCGCCAGGTAGGAGGTGTCCTGCCGGAACGGGACGTGCTGGTAGAGCGACGAGGCGCCCGGCTCGGGACGGGGGCGCCGCTCGGCGACCTCCCGCCCGCGGACCCGCTCGACGACCAGCTGCAGGTGCTCGGGGGTGGTGCCGCAGCAGCCGCCGACGAGCGACAGCCCGTAGTCGCGGGTGAAGGCGTCGTGCGCGGCGGCCAGCTGCTCGGGCGTGAGCGGGTAGCGGGCGCCGTCGGCGGTCAGCTCCGGCAGCCCCGCGTTCGGCATGCACGACAGCCCGATGCGGGCGTGCCGGGCGAGGTAGCGCAGGTGCTCGCTCATCTCGGCGGGGCCGGTGGCGCAGTTCAGGCCGATGAGGTCGAGGCCGAGCGGCTCCAGGGCGGTCAGCGCGGCGCCGATCTCCGAGCCCATCAGCATGGCGCCGTTCTGCTCGATCGTCACCTGCCCGATCAGGACCGTGTCGGTGCCGGCGGCGGCGATGGCGCGGCGGGCGCCGATCAGCGCGGCCTTGGCCTGCAGGAGGTCCTGGCAGGTCTCCACCAGCACCGCGTCGACGCCGCCCGCGAGCAGTCCCTCGACGTTGCGCCGGTAGGCGTCGCGGAGCTCGGCGAACGGGACGTGCCCGAGGGTGGGCAGCTTGGTGCCGGGGCCGACCGACCCGATCACCCAGCGGGGCCGGTCCGGCGCGGCGAACGAGTCGGCGGCCTCGCGGGCGATCCGGGCGCCCGCCTCCGCCAGCTCGAAGATCCGGTCGGTGATGCCGTACTCGCCGAGGTTGCCGAGGTTGGCGCCGAAGGTGTTGGTCTCGACGCAGTCGACGCCCGCCGCGAGGTACGCCTCGTGCACCGAGCGGACGATGTCGGGGCGGGTGACGTTGAGGATCTCGTTGCAGCCCTCGTGGCCCTGGAAGTCCTCCAGGGTGGGGCCGGAGTCCTGGAGCATCGTCCCCATGCCCCCGTCGGCCACGACGACGCGCTCCTTCAGGGCCTGACGCAGGGAATGCGGAACGGGAGTGCTCATGGGGTCCCAGACTATCCGCGGGTCTCCGGCGCCCTCCGATCCGTCCACATGGCGGAACGGCCCTCCAAGGCGCCGAGGGGCGCGCGGGACGCGGTGCCCCGCGGAACTGGACGGGCCGTGCAAGAAGACGGTGACGGATGGGTCACCCGACCGATAACGTGCCCCCAGTTACTACCAACGGGTAAGGAACGGCATGAGCGCGTACCGCATGATCCTCGTCGGCACCGACGGCTCGGACTCCTCGTTCCGCGCGGTCGACCGGGCCGCGCAGCTGGCCGCCGCGACCGGCGCCACCCTGCTGCTCGCCTCCGCCTACAGCCCGATGCCCGAGCGCGAGCGCGCCAGCGCCGCCGACCGGCTCGGCGACCTGGCCTACAAGGTGCAGGGCTCCACCCCCGCCGACGACGCGCTGCGCGCGGCGCGCGAGCGGGCCGTGGCGGCGGGCGCCCGGGACATCCAGCAGGAGTCCGTCGAGGGCGACGCCGTCGACGTCATCAGCCGCCTCGCCAAGGAGCGCGGCGCCGAGCTGGTCGTGATCGGGAACCGGGGCCTCAACAGCCTCGCCGGCCGCATCCTCGGCTCCGTCCCGGCGAACCTGTCGCACCGCTCCCCGTGCGACGTGCTGATCGTGCACACGACCGACGGCAAGTGATCCGATCGTGACCTCCGTTCCGCCGCGGGCGTACAGCGCGGGGGTCTGGCGGCGGAACGGTGGGGTAGGTCACTGTCAGGACGTAGGCTGACAGCCACCGATCATGAGCGGGGCCCCCGACCCCGGGAATGAGACCCCCGCCGGTGACGCTGTACCCAGGCGTCGGAAGGAGGCAGCGCGTGATCGAGCTGGAGAGCGTGCCGGAGCTCGTCGAACCGGTGCTCGTGGCCGCCTTTGAGGGATGGAACGACGCCGGGGAGGCCGCGAGCGGGGTCATCCAGCACCTGGAGTCCAGCTGGGACGCGGTACCGGTCGCCGAGCTCGACCCCGACGACTACTACGACTTCCAGGTCACCCGCCCGATCGTGGAGATGGTCGACGGGGAGACCCGCGACATCGCCTGGCCCACCACCCGCGTGTCGTGGGCGCGGCTCCCCAACGGCAAGGACGTCGTGCTGATCCACGGCATCGAGCCGAACATGCGGTGGCGGTCGTTCTGCCGCGAGCTGGTCGGGCTCATGCTGGAGCTGGACGTGCGCAACGTGGTGCTGCTCGGCGCGCTGCTCGCCGACGCGCCGCACACCCGCCCCGTGCCCGTCACCGGCGCCGCGTCCGAGGCCGGGCTGGTCAGCACCCTGCACCTCGAACCGGCCCGCTACCAGGGCCCCACCGGGATCCTCGGGGTGCTGCAGGACGCCTGCGCCAAGGCCGACCTGGACACCGTGTCGCTGTGGGCGGCCGTCCCGCACTACGTCGCGCAGCCGCCGTCGCCGAAGGCGACGCTGGCGCTGCTGCGCCGCGTCGAGGACCTGCTGGACGTCACCGTCCCGCTGGGCGAGCTGCCCGAGGAGGCGCGGGCCTGGGAGAACGGCGTCAACGAGCTCGCCGAGGAGGACTCCGAGGTCGCGGAGTACGTGCGCACGCTGGAGGAGCAGAAGGACGCCACCGAGCTGCCCGAGGCGAGCGGCGACGCGATCGCCCGCGAGTTCGAGCGGTACCTGCGGCGCCGCGACCCCGGCTGACCGGGGGCCGGTCAGTCCTCCGGCTCGTCCGGGCGCTTGACCGACGCGAACACGATCAGTGCGACGAGGACGCCGGGCAGCATCAGCATGACCAGTTCCATGCGCATGCGGCGGACTCTACCCGGCTACACTCGTGGTGTTCAGCGACCCGCCGGTGATGGCCCGCGCACGCCGACAAGTGCGCCCACCATGAGCGTCAGCGATGTGAGGGGCGGCGCCCCCCGGAGGCGGTGACCCGCCCCGCCCGGCCGCCCGCGATCCGCGTGCGGACCCCCCGCGAGCTGCGGCGGCAGCGCCGCGGCCGCCGCCATTCCTGCTGGGACCACCTGATCGCCGCGCCGCTGTGGCCGCTGCACGGCGCGAACCTCGGAACCCTGCTGCGGACCTGCGACGCCGTCGGCGCCTGCCTGGCCGTGCCGCGGTTCCCGTGGGTGCCGGGCGCGCTGGAGCGCGGCAACACGCTGCGCCGCCCCGCGTGCGTGCACTGGGTGAACGACCCGCTCGGCTGGCTGGAGCGCGCCCGCGACGCCGGCACCCGGGTGGTCGGCGTCGAGCTCGCCGACGAGGCGGTCCGGCTCGCCGACCTGCCCGCCGCGCGGACCCGGACCGTGGCCGTCCTCGGCCACGAGCAGCACGGCATCCCCGCCGAGGCCGTCGACCTGCTGGACGAGGCCGTCGAGATCCCGATGGTCGGCGACGGCAGCAGCCTCAACGTCGCCGTCGCCGGATCCCTCGTCCTCTACAAGCTCGCCGGCCTGCTGTGACGCCCCGGGCAACGCCGGAGGCGGTCGGCACCTGGAACGGTCAGCGCCCGGGACGATCGGCGCCCGGGACGATCGGCGCCCGGGACGGTCAGAGGGCGACGCCGAGCAGGGCGTCGGCGAGCGCCCGCACCTGCGCGGGCGAGGACGCGTCGGCGCCTTCGGCGGCGGCCCACGCGTCGATCGCCGCGAGCGCCGCGGGGGCGTCCAGGTCGTCGGCGAGGCGCGCGCGGACCGTGTCGGCGACCGGCCCCGCGGGCGGCCCGGACGGGCGCGCGACGGCGGCGCGCCACCGGTCCAGGCGGGCCTGCGCGGCGCGCAGCTCCGCGTCCGTCCACTCCCAGTCGGACCGGTAGTGGTGGGCCATCAGCGCCAGCCGCACCGCCATCGGGTCGACGCCCGCCTCGCGGAGCTTCGACACGAACACCAGGTTCCCGCGCGACTTCGACATCTTCTCGCCGTGCAGACCGACCATGCCGGCGTGCACGTAGGCGCGGGCGTGCGGCGTCTCCCCCGTCGCGACCTGCGCGTGCGAGGCGCCCATCTCGTGGTGCGGGAACGCCAGGTCCGACCCGCCGCCCTCCACGTCGAAGCCCATGCCGAGGTACTCGACGGAGATCGCCGAGCACTCCACGTGCCAGCCGGGGCGGCCCTCCCCGAACGGGGAGTCCCAGCCGGGCTCCCCGGGCCGCTTCGCCATCCACACCAGCGCGTCCAGCGGGTCGCGCTTGCCGGGCCGGTCCGGGTCGCCGCCGCGCTCGGCGAACAGCGGCGCCATCTCCGTCCGCGTCATCCCGCTGACCTGCCCGAACGCGGGGTCCGCGGTGATCGGGAAGTAGACGTCGCCGTCGACCTCGTAGGTGGCGTCCCGGCCGCGCAGCTTCTCGATCATCTCGACGATCAGCGGGATCGCCTCGACCGCGCCGACGTAGCGCTCCGGCGGCAGGATCCGCAGCGCCGTCATGTCGTCGCGGAACAGCTGGATCTCGCGTTCGGCGAGCTCCCGCCAGTCCTCCCCCGTCTGCTGGGCACGTTCCAGAAGGGGATCGTCGACGTCGGTGACGTTCTGCACGTAGTGGACCGTGTGGCCGAGGTCGCGCCACACCCGGTTGACGAGGTCGAAGGTCAGGTAGGTGTTGGCGTGCCCGAGGTGCGTCGCGTCGTAGGGGGTGATCCCGCAGACGTACATCCGCGCGGTCTCGCCGGGCTCCGTGGGCCGCACCGCGCCCGTCCCGGTGTCGTACAGGCTGAGCCGCCGCGCCGCGGCGGGGAGTCCCGCGTCGCTGAGGCTGGGGACGTCGGAAGCGGGCCACGATCGCATACGGAAAGCTTATCCATGCGCACCTCGCCGTATTACTCCGAGATCGCGTTGACCGTCCCGAGTGTCCGCATCGTGACCTGGCCGGGACGGTGCGCGCCGGACCGCCGGGCCGCCGTCAGGACAGCCGGACCCGCGGATCCAGGAACGAGTAGCCGATGTCCACCAGCAGGTTCGCCACGATCACGAAGAACGTCACCATCAGCGTCACCCCGATGATCACCGGTGTGTCGCCGAGCGCGATCGACTGGTACACCAGCTGCCCCACGCCCTGCAGCCCGAACACCTTCTCGGTGACGATCGTGGAGCCGATCAGCGCGCCGAGGTCGATGCCGAACTGCGTGACCACCGGCGTCAGCGCCGCCCGCAGCCCGTGCCGGTAGACGACGCGGCGCCGCGACAGGCCCTTCGCGCGGGCCGTCCGGACGTAGTCCTCCCCCAGCACGTCCAGCATCGCGCCGCGCGTCAGCCGCGTGTACGCCGCGACCATGAGGAACGCCAGCGCGATCCACGGCAGGATCATCCGGCGGAAGAAGTGCATCTGCAGCGGCGGGCCCGCCTCGAAGAAGTAGATGCCCGCCTCGCTGAGCTTGGTGGAGAACAGGTACAGCAGCACCAATGCCATCACGAACGGCGGCGTCGACAGCCCGATCAGGACGAACACCGTGACGACCCGGTCGGGCAGGCTGCGCGCCCGCGTCGCCGACAGCACCCCGGTGACGACGCCGCCGACGAACCAGATGACGCCGGCGCCGAGCACCAGCCACAGCGTCGTCGGCAGCCGGTCCCCGATCAGCGTCGTCACCGGCTCCCCGTTGATGTAGGAGTCGCCGAGGTTCGCGTGCAGCAGCCGGCCGAGGAACTGCCCGTACTGCACGATGACCGGCTGGTCCAGGCCCAGGTTGCGGCGGATCTGGTCGAGGGTGTCGGTGGTGGCGCGCGGCCCGCCGATGACCCGCTCCACCGGGACGGGCGAGACGTGCAGGAACACGAACACCAGCGTGGACACCAGCCACAGCACGATGATCGCGTACAGCAGGCGGCGGATGACGAAGCGGATCACGGCGCTCACTTCCCCCCGGTGGCCCGGTCGCCGCGCGGGTCCAGGGCGTCCCGGATCCCGTCGCCGAGCAGGTTGAACGACAGGGTGGTCAGCAGCAGCAGGACGCCGGGCACCGCCAGCAGCCACCACGCGGTCTGGAATACGTCGCTGCCCTCGCCCAGCATCGACCCCCACGACGGCATCGGCAGCCGCACCCCGACGCCGAGGAACGACAGCGTCGCCTCGAACACGATCGACGTCGGGATCAGCAGCGAGGTCAGCACGGTGATCTGCGCGACCAGGTTCGGCAGGATGTCCACGAACATGATCCGCGCGTTGGAGGAGCCGAGCGAGCGGGCCGCCTCCACGAACTCCTTCTGCTTCAGCGACAGCACCTGGCCGCGGATGATCCGGCCGAACGCGGCGAACGAGAAGAACGCGATCACCAGGATCGTCAGGGACAGGCTGGCGCCGACCGAGGAGATCTGGAACGTGGTCGCCAGCATGATCGCCACCAGCAGGTACGGCAGCGCGAGGGTCATGTCCATCAGCCGGGCCAGCAGCGTGTCCATCGCGCCGCCGGCGAACCCGGCGAGGACCCCGACCAGCGTCCCGACGATCGACGCGAGCACCGCGGACAGGATCCCCACCACCAGCGAGATCCGCGCCCCGTAGGCGGCGCGGACCAGCACGTCCCGGCCGAGCTGGTCGGCGCCGAGCCAGAACGTGCCGGACGGGCCGCGCGGCTGCCCGTTCACGTCCAGGCCCGTCTTCGGGAACGTCGCGTCGTAGGGGTGGCCGGTCAGGTGCGCCCACACCGGCGCGAGGATCGCGTAGATCGCGATCAGCGCCAGCACGACGATGGACACGACCGCGAGCTTGTCGCGCCGGAACCGCGCCCACGCCAGCTGGAACGGGGTGCGGCCCTGCACTCGGGCCGGCCCGGTGCCCGCGGTCGGGTCGACCTCCTGTGCCTCGAGATCGGTGTAGCTGCTCATTCCTCGGCCTCCGGGAGCTCCGGCTGGGTGGAGACCTGCGCGATCGCCGCGTGCTTGTGCGCGAGGCGCTCGCCCGGCTCCACCGGGAAGTGGCAGGCGGTCACGTGGTCGGGCAGGTCGCCCTCGCGCGGCACGAGCGGCGGGTCCTCCCGGATGCAGCGGTCCGCGGCCTTCGGGCAGCGCGGATGGAACCGGCAACCCGACGGCGGCTCGATCGGCGACGGCACGTCCCCGGTCAGCACGATCCGCTCGGCGCGCTCCGCCTCGTCCGGGTCGGCGATCGACGCCGCCGACAGCAGCGCCGCCGTGTAGGGGTGCCGGGGCCGCGCGTACAGCGTCTCCGCCTCGGCGGCCTCGCCGATCTTGCCGAGGTACATCACCGCGACCCGATCGCTGACGTACCGGACGACCGACAGGTCGTGCGCGATGAACACGTAGGTCAGGCCCAGCTCGTCCTGCAGGTCCTTGAGCAGGTTGATGACCTGCGCCTGGATGGACACGTCCAGCGCCGACACCGGCTCGTCGCACACGATCAGCTTCGGCTTGAGCGCCAGCGCCCGCGCGACCCCGATCCGCTGCCGCTGCCCGCCGGAGAACTCGGCGGGGAACCGGTTGTAGTGCTCGGGGTTCAGCCCGACGAGCTCCATCAGCTCCTGCACCCGGCGCTTGCGCTCGGCGCCTCCCGCGATCGAGTGCACCGCGAACGGGTCGCCGATGATGGAGCCGACGCGGCGCCGCGGGTTCAGCGACCCGTACGGGTCCTGGAAGATCATCTGGACGTCGCGGCGGAACGCCTTCAGGCCGGCCTTGCCGAGCCGGGTGATGTCGTCGCCCTCGAACAGGATCCGTCCCGCCGTCACCTGGTGCAGCCCGGTGACGCAGCGCGCCAGCGTCGACTTCCCGCAGCCGGACTCCCCGACGATCCCGAGGGTCTCGCCGCGCCGGACCTGCAGGTCCACGCCGTCGACCGCGTGCACGCGGCCGATCTCCTTCTTGAAGACGATCCCCTGCTTGATGGGGAAGTGCTTGTAGACGTCCTCGACCGAGACCAGGACCTCGCCCTGCCCGCTCGCCTCGCCGTTCATGCGGCGCCTCCGTCCCCGCGCGCTCCGCCACCGTCCCCGTCGCCCTCGCCCTCCGGCCGGCCGTCCCTGCGGTGCGCGCTCGCGCCGCTGCCGGCGTCCGTGCCCGCGTCCGTGCCCGCCTCCATGTCCACGTCCTGGTCGTGGGCGAGGGCGTCGACCGCGCCGGAGGACTCCGGGGCGCCGTCCAGCGCCGCGGCCGCGGGCCGCACCCGCACCCGCCCCTCCTCGACCGCCCGGCGCCGCAGCCGCTCGGCGTCCTCGCCGAGCCCCAGCGCCTCCAGCGGCAGCCAGCACGCCGACACGTGCGTCGGGTCGTCGCCGCCCGTGACCGGGTCCAGGACCGGCTCGTCGGTGACGCACCGGTCCATCACGTACTCACAGCGCGGATGGAACACGCACCCCGACGGGATGTTGATCAGGCTCGGCGGCTGCCCGGGGATCGGCCGCAGCCGGTCCGCGCCGGCCGCCGCCGACGGCGTCGACTGCAGCAGCCCCTTGGTGTACGGGTGGTGCGGCCGGTAGTACAGGGGCCGCCGCCGCGCCTTCTCCGCGGCCTTCCCGCCGTACATCACCAGCACGTCGTCGGCCATGTCGGCGATCACCCCGAGATCGTGGGTGATCATGATGAGGGCGGTGTCGTACTCGCGCTGCAGCCGCCGCATCAGGTCCAGGATCTGCGCCTGGACGGTCGCGTCCAGCGCGGTCGTCGGCTCGTCCGCGATGATCAGTTTCGGGTTCAGCGCGAGCGCCATCGCGATCATGGCGCGCTGCCGCATGCCGCCGGAGAACTCGTGCGGGTACTCCTCGGCGCGCCGCGCCGGCTGCGGGATGCCGACCGTGCCGAGCATCTCGACCGCGCGCTTGCGGGCCGCGTCCCGGCCGGTGCCCGGCTCGTGCGCGCGGATCATCTCCTCGATCTGCCGGCCCACCCTGTACAGCGGGTGCAGGCTTGACAGCGGGTCCTGGAAGATCATCGCGATCTCGGCGCCGCGGATCTGGCGCATCCGCCGCTCCCCCGCGGTGAGCAGGTCGGCGCCCTCGAACAGGGCGCGCCCGCTCACCCGGGCGCCCGGCGTGAGGCCCATCAGCGTCTGGGTGCTGACGCTCTTCCCCGAACCCGACTCCCCGACGATGCCGAGCGTGCGGCCCCGGTCCACCTCGAACGACACGCCCCGCACGGCGCGCACCAACCCGTCCGGCGTGCTGAAGGAGACCTCCAGGTCGGTCACCTCGAGAAGACTCATCGACGCCCTTTCACGTCCTGCATCCGGCCGGCGGACGGCCCGCGCCCGCGCGGGCGGGGACGGGCCGGTGCCCGGGCGCGGCGCCGCCGGCGGGCGCCCGGGCGCCGCCGGCTACGAGAGCTTGACCTGGTTGAGGTCGTACGCCTGGTACTGCGGCAGGTACTGCGCGTTCTTCACCCGCGACGAGTGGAAGATCGGGTACTTCTGGTTCATCAGCGGCACGACCGCGGCGTCCTGCATGATCTGCTTGTCGGCCTGCGCCCAGAACCCGGCCGCCGTGTTGGCGTCCTTGGCCTTCAGCGCCTGATCGATGAGCGCGTTGACCTTCGGGTTGTTGTAGTCGCCGTAGTTGGTGGAGTTCGGGCCGTACTGGCGGCCGTCGAACAGCGGCACGATGTTGGTGCGGCCGTTGTTGCCGTACCAGTCCGGCACCCAGCCGGGGCCGGCGATGTCCCACTTGCCGGCCTTGGCGTCGGCGGGGGTCACCAGCGTGGTGTTGTAGAAGGTGCCGTTGGTGTCGGGCGTGAGGTTCGCGGTGATCCCGCACGCCTTCAGGTTCGCCTGCACCGACTGCGCGACCTTCGGGTGGTTGCTGGAGACCCGGTAAGGGAACTTCAGCGTCAGCCCGTTGGGGTACCCGGCCTGCGCGAGCAGCTGCTTGCACCTGTTCGGGTCGCCGGCGTTGCCGGGCGTCGGGTACAGGTTGAACGGCTGGTAGCCGACGCTGCGCGGCGGGATGACCTGGTTCAGCACCTCGCTGACGTCCGGGCCGCCGTAGATCTGGATCAGCGCGGTCTTGTCGACCGCGTAGTTGATCGCCTGCCGCACCTGCGCCTTGCCGAGCGCGCCGTTGTTGTTCGGGCTGAGCGTGTTGAAGACGATGTAGGGGTTGCTGGACGACCCGTCCATGATCTTGAAGTTCGGGTTGGACTTCAGGCCCGGGATCCGCGACGTGGGCACCGGCTGGTCCCAGGCGAGGTCGGCGGAGCCCTGCTCCATCTGCTGCTGGACGACGTCGGGCGAGTCCTGCCCCATGGTGATCTGGATCCGCTGGGGGTTCTGCGCCCGCGTCGGGTCCGAGGCGGCGTTCCAGTTCTTGTTGCGGTCGAGGACGTACTGCTTGTTCGGCGTGTACGAGACGATCTGGTACGGCCCGTCGGAGACCGTGTGCTGGCGGAACTGCGGGCTGTCGGGGATGTACCCGTCGTACTCGGCGGGCGCGGCCGACGCGAACTGCAGCGCGAGGATGTTCGTGAAGTCGCTCGCGGGCTGGGTCAGCCTGATGACGAGGGTCTTGTCGTCCTTGGCCGTCAGCCCGGCCACATCGTGGCCGTTCTGGTAGGCGGCCATGGCGGACGCGCTCTTCGGGTCGACGCCGCCGTAGCCCTTGCAGAAGGCGCTCATCCCGACGATGGTCTCGGTGTAGTACGCCTTGCCGCCGGACGGCTTGGCCGGGTTGCAGACCCGCTTGATGCCGCGGATGAAGTCCTGCGCGGTCACCTCGCGGGGCGGGTTGGTGTTCCAGAGCACGCCGGTGCGCAGCTTGATGGTGTAGGTCCGGCCGTCCTGGCTGATGCCCCCGTTCTGCGTGCTGGGGATCTCCTGCGCGACGTCGGGCTGCACCTTGATCGCGTCGTCGAAGTTGTCGGCGGCCTTGAACCCGAACAGCGTCCGGGCGAACTGGCGGGCCAGCATGTTGCCCCAGGTCGTGTAGACGCTGGAGGTGTCGAGGTGGTCCACGTCGGAGGACCCGACGACCTTCAGCGTGCCGCCGGCGCTCCCCCCGCCGCCGCCACCGCCGCCCCCGCAGGACGCCAGCGCGAGCACCGCCGCGCCGAGCCCGGCGGTGACCACCGCCCCCCGTCTCACTGCTGTCATCTGCGCACTCCCCCGTCTGCTGATGACCGACTGCCCCGGAGCGATCCGCGGACCGGGCCCGCACGCGGCGGCCGCGAAGATCGCATTAGGTAGTCAAATTAGCACCCAGCGTCATGGTCGCGCGGATGCGGGGAGGAAAACGCCGTGCGCCGGGGCGCGGGTCAGAGCACCCGCGACCAGCCCGCGCCGTCGCCGGGGGCGGCGGAGAAGTCGTAGCGGACGGTGCCGGGGGCGAGCGCCGCCAGGCTGACGGACGTGGTGCCCCAGACGCGGCCCTCGCCCATGTCCAGCAGCGGCAGCAGGGCGCGGTGGTCGGCGCGCGGCAGGCCGTCGCCCTCCAGCAGCGGCAGCCACGCCCCCCACGCCGTCCGCACGTCCTCGCGCGGCCCGGGCTCGGGCCGCGCGGCGGCGGCCAGGCGCGGGCGGAAGTGGGCGAGGCGGGCCGCCATGTAGGCGTCCTCGGTCGCGCCCTCCTGCTGGCCCTCGCCCTCGAGCCCGCTGTTGACGATCATGTGGAGGCCGGGGCCGAGGTCGCGCTCGGTGAGCTCCCGGCCGTCCCAGCTCCACAGCCGCACCCGGTCCGGTTCGGCGCCGACGAGGTGGAACGGGTCGAAGGCGGCGAGGTCCGGCTCGCCGAGCTTGCCGTCGGCGGCCGTCCGCAGCGGCAGCTCGCCGCGCGTGGCGCGGCCGTCCTCGGGCGCCATCCTGCCGCGGCCGTTCAGCACCAGCGCGACGCGCGGGGCGGCCGGGTCCACGGCGAACCAGGTGCCCCCGGCCCGCAGGTCGCGGCCGCCGATGAGGCCGGGCCGGTCGGGCCAGTGCCGTCCCGGCGGCTCCCACTCCCGGGCGACGAACTCGTCCCGCACGCCCGCGACGAGCACGGGAACGGCGGCGGAGGGGTCGACACTGATGATCGCCGTACACATGCCCCAATTGGAGCACTTCCCCCCAACCCACCCGACCCCCGGGGTCCCCGCCGCCACCGATCGAAGCCCCGCCACCCCTCACGGAGGCGTCAGGCGCTGCCCCCACGGGAGATCGAAGCCAGGCCACCGCCACGGGCAGGCACGCGGAGCGAGCGCCAGCGAGCGCAGCGGGCATGCCCGACGACGGACAGCGCGTTTCGCGCGGAGCGCTAGCGGAGCGGGAAACGCGCTGTCCGTCGTGACGGGGGTTCCAGGGGGTCGCCCCCCGGGGAGATTCGAGCCAGGCCACCGCCACGGGCAGGCACGCGGAGCGAGCGCCAGCGAGCGCAGCGGGCCTGCCCGACGGTTGAGGGGCTGTTTCGCGCGGAGCGCCAGCGGAGCGGGAAACAGCCCCTCAACCGTGACGGGGGTTCCAGGGGGTCGCCCCCCCTGGGCTAAAGCGGAGGCCAGGGGATCGCCGGCCAGTCTTCAGGGGGGTAGGGGTGGATGCGGTGCTTGAGCATGAGCTCGACGCGGCGGCGGGTCGCGTCGACCTCCTCCTCGGTGAGCAGCTCGGAGAGGCGGGCGGCGAGGGGGCCGCCGCGCAGCGCGCGGTCGACGCGGCCGAGGGCCTCGACCGCCTCGGGGGTGAGGGGCTTGCCGCGCCACTGCCACAGCACCGTCCGCAGCTTGTACTCCACGGAGAAGCAGACGCCGTGGTCGCAGCCGTACACGTGGCCGTCGCCGGGCGGCAGCAGGTGCCCGATCTTGCGGTCGGCGTTGTTGACGACGGCGTCGAACACCGACATGCGGCGGATGGCGTCGTCGTCGGAGCGCGACAGCGCGACCAGGTCGGTGTCGGGGTCGGGCTCGACCCACAGCTGCACCATGCCGGGCCCGTACGGGCCGTCGCGGTGGACGGTCGGGGGGACGGTGCCCCAGCCCATGACCTTGGACACCTCGTAGGCGGCGACCTCCCGCTCGGCGAGGGTGCCGTCGGGGAAGTCCCACAGCGGCCGCTCGCCTGCGACGGGCTTGTAGACGCAGGCGGCGCTGACGCCGTCGTGCTCGACCGTGCAGTACAGGGTGGCGTTGGATGCCTGGACGAGGCGGCCCTCGATCGACAGCCGGCCGGCCAGCAGCAGCCGCTCGGCGGCGGGGACGTCGCGGGGGGAGACCCGGTCGCCGGAGGGGTCGCCGGCGGGGGCCCGGTCCCGGGAGGACTGCGTCATGCGCTCATTCTCCCGGCCGCTCCGCCCGTGATCCAGCGCGGGTCCCGGTCCGGGGCGGCCGCGACCCGGCCCGGCGTGCCGACCGCGCGCATCTCAGCCCAGGTATCCGTTCTGGCGGGGGCACACGTGGCCCTCGGTGTCCAGCGGCAGCCCGCACAGCGGGCACGGCGGCCGTCCGGCGGCGACCACCTGCAGGGCCCGTTCGGCGAACGCGCGGGCCTGCGCGGCGCTGATCCGCACCCGCAGCACCGCGATGGCGGGGTCGTCCTCGCCGACCTCGGCGTCCTCCTCGGCCTCGGTGACCTCCTGCGCCTCGATGACGACGCGCTCGTCGTCGGGGTCCCAGGCCAGCGCCATCGTGCCGACCTTGAACTCCTCCTCCACCGGCTGCTCCAGCGGGCCGTCGTCGCGCAGTTCGGACGGGGTGACCGCGGGGACGTGGGCCTCGCCGCCGCTGCGCCGCAGCACCTCGTCGAGCAGCTCCTCGAGCCGCTCCGCCAGCAACGTCACCTGGAACTTCTCCAGGCCGACGCTGGTGACGCGGCGGCCCGCGCGGGCCTGCAGGTAGAAGGCGCGGTCGCCGGGGCGCCCGACGGCGCCGGCGACGAACCGCTCCGGCAGGTCGTAGGAGATGACGGGCATGACATCGACCCTACGCGCCGCCGCCGACGACCGCGTCACTCGCCCCGGATCCGGTTTTCCGGTCATCGCCCTCGTCCGGCTTGGGCAGCAGACCGGCGACGTCGCCGCCGGTGTCGTTGAGGCGGAGCACGAACGGGCGCAGCTCGGTGTAGCGGATCGCGGTGACCGACGCGGGGTCGGCCTGGATGCGCTGGAACTGGTCCAGGTGGAGGCCGAGCGCGTCGGCGACGACGGCCTTGATGATGTCGCCGTGGCTGCACACCGCGTAGACGACGTCCGGGCCGTGCGCGGCTGTGATGCGCTCGTTCCAGTCGCGGACGGCGGCGACGGCGCGGTGCTGGGCGTCGGCCATCGCCTCGCCGTCCTCGCCGGGGAACCGGGCGGCGCTCGGGTGGGCCTGCACGACCCGCCACAGGGGCTCCTCGGCCAGTTCCTTGAGCGGGCGGCCCGTCCAGTCGCCGTAGCGGACCTCGCCGAACCGCTCGTCGATCTCGACCTTGTCGACGGCGCCGCCGGCGTCCCGGGAGTGCGGGGCGGCGACCGACTCGGCGGTCTCGACGCACCGGTCGAGGGGGCTGGAGACGACCGCGGCGAGCGGCAGCGCCGCCAGGCGCCCGGCGACCGCGGCGGCCTGCGCGCGGCCGCGCTCGTCCAGCCGCACGCCAGGGGTCCAGCCGGCCAGCACCGGCCCGGTCATAGCGGTCAGGCCGTGCCTTACCAGGAGAAGGGTCGTCACAACTGGCCACTGTAGGAGATGCACGGACCGGATGTGATCACCGGCGCGATTCCGCGCGGCGCGCCGGATGCGCGACAATGCATGCCGTGATCGTGGACAAGGCCATCTACGCGGGCGGCGTCCGCAACGACATCGACGGCGACATCAGCGACGCCTTCGACCTGGCGCGGGCGAACGGCGACTGCTTCCTGTGGATCGGCCTGTACGAGCCGGACGAGGAGGAGTTCGAGCTCGTCAAGGACGAGCTGCGGCTGCATCCGCTCGCCGCGGAGGACGCGGTGTCGGCGCACCAGCGGCCGAAGATGGAGCGCTACGACGACACCCTGTTCGTGGTGCTGAAGACGCTCGCCTACGTCGACGAGACGTCCGACATCGAGGTCGGCGAGATCATGGTGTTCCTCGGCGCGGACTTCGCGGTCACCGTCCGGCACGGCGCCGGGAACCCGCTCGGGCCGGTCCGTAAGCGGCTGGAGGAGGACAAGGACCTGCTCAAGCACGGCGCGACGGCCGTGCTGTACGCGGTGTGCGACGAGGTGGTGGACCGGTACGGGCTGGTCGCGCACGAGGTCGAGGTGGACATCATCGGGCTGGAGCGGGCGGTGTTCGACCCGCGGGCCCGCGACGTGACCGCCGACATCTACTCGCTCAAGCGGGAGGTGCTGGAGTTCCGCACCGCCGAGGACCCGCTGGTGCCGGTCCTGCAGGAGATCGTCAAGGGCCGGGTCTCCGAGTGCGCCGGGACCCGGGAGTACTTCCGCGACGTGCTCGACCACCTGCTGCGGGTGGACGCGCAGGTCGACGCGCACAACGAGCTGCTGAACAGCGTGCTGAACGCGCATCTGGCGCTGCTCGGCAAGCGGCAGAACGAGGACATGCGCAAGATCTCCGCGTGGGCGGCGATCATCGCGGTGCCGACGGCGATCGCCGGGATCTACGGCATGAACTTCACGCACATGCCCGAGCTGAAGTGGACGTGGGGGTACCCGGTCGTCCTGGTGCTGATGGCGGTCGTGTGCGTGCTGCTCTACCTCAGGCTCCGCAAGAGCGGCTGGCTGTAGGGCGCGCGGACGGACTCAAGGCGCGGGGATCACGCGGCCCTACCTTCTTGATCGGGTTGAGCGAGCCGTTCGTAGGGTTGGCTGGCCCAGGGGTGCCGGGTGTGGCTTTCATGCGGCTGCCGAAGGTGTGGTTCAGGACGCTTCGCCGCCCGGC
>NZ_JABMCA010000170.1:0-1677 GCF_014706005.1 Actinomadura sp. RB99
CGCCGCGCCGCGGCGAGCAGGTGCCGGAGCCGGCCGCGGACGTGGAGGTGCTGCCGGCGTGGGCGGCGGAGCTGGCGGGCGAGCACGTCGACGTCCGCGCGGCCGCCGACGGGCTGCGCGACGAGGCGGACGCGGCGGTGCGGGCCGCGCGCGAGGCGCTGGAGGCCGGGCGGGAGGTGGCGGAGCGGCGCCGGCGGCGCGCCGACGCGCTGGCGCGCCGTGACGCGCTGGCCGAGCGCGCCGAGGAGCGGTCGCGGCTGGCGTCGGGGCTCGACGCCGCCGCGCGCGCCGACCGGGTCGTGCCGCTGGTGCGCGCCGTGCAGGACCGGCATGTCCGCGCGGGCCAGGCGCGCCGGTGGGCCGAGGAGACCCGTTCCCGGGTCGGGACGCTGCTGCCGCCCAGCGCGTCCGAGGACGTCCTGGCGAAGGCCGAGCGCGCGCGCCGCGACGAGGTGGCGAAGCTGGCGGACCGCCGGCAGGAGGCGACGCGGCTGACCGAGCTGGAGGCTGAGCGGGCGGAGCTGGACCGCGAGATGGCGCGCCTCGAACCCGAGGAGGCGCGGATCGCCGCGGCGCTCGCCGACCTCCCCGGCATCGTCGAGGCGCGCCGCGCCGAACTGGACGCGGCGCGGATCGCCGCGGCCGGGCGTCCGGGCGCCGAGGCGGCGGTGGCCGACGCGCGGCGCCGGCTCGACGCCGCGCACCGCCGCGACCAGGTCGGGCACCTGCTGGGCGAGGCGGAGGCCGCGCACCGCGACGCGGTCGACGCCGCGCAGGACGCCCGGCAGCACGTCCTCGACCTGCGGCAGGCGCGGCTGGACGGGATGGCGGCCGTCCTCGCCGAGGAGCTGGAGGACGGTGAGCCCTGCCGGGTCTGCGGGTCCACCGAGCACCCGGCCCCGGTCACCTCGCTCGCGCTGATCCCGACCGAGGAGCAGGTCGACGAGGCGCAGGCCGCCGCCGACCGCGCCCAGCACGGCCGGGAGGACGCGGCGCGCCAGGTGGAGGCGCTGCGCACCGAGCGCGACGGCCTGCTGGAGGCGGTCGGCGAGGCGGCCGCCGAGGCCCTCGCCGCCGATCTGGCCGAGGCGGAGGAGGCGCTCGCCGCGGCGGTGGCGCGGGCCGCGGAGGCCGACCGGCTGGAGAGCGTCCTGCACCGCGACGAGCAGGAGCTGGAGCGGGTCCGCGACGCCCGGGACGGCAACGTCCGGGCGCTCACCGCGAACCGCACCCGGCGCGCGGAGCTCGACGCCGAGGAGAAGCGGCTGCGCGCGGCGCTGGACGAGGCGCGCGGCACGGACGCGACCCTGGAGGCGCGCATCGACCGGCTCGGCCGCGAGGCCGACGCGCTGGCCGAGGCCATGGACGCGCTGAGGGAGGCCGACCGCGCCGCCGAGGAACTCGCCGCCGCTCGCGCGCGCGCCAAGGCCACCGCCGAAGAGGAGGGCTTCCGCACGCCGGACGAGGTGCTCGCCGCCGCGATGCCGGACGAGGACCAGGCCGCGCTGCGCGACCGGCTCCGCCGCTTCGACGACGAGGAGGCCCTCGTCCGCGACCTGCTCGCCGACCGCGCGCTGGCCGAGGCGGCGGCGGGCCCCGCCCCCGACCTGGAGGCGCTGGAGGCGGCGCTCGCCTCGGCGGAGGACGCCCGGACCGGCGCGGCGTCCGCCGCCGACC
>NZ_JABMCA010000172.1:0-1582 GCF_014706005.1 Actinomadura sp. RB99
CGTGCGCGGTGTCCAGGAAGAAGGACCCCTCGAGCAGCGCCTCGGTCTTCGTCGTCCGGATGACGCCCTTGCCGACCGGCAGCAGCCCCGACCACGACGTGTGGCCGTACGCGGAGATCACGACCTCGGCGCCGTCCTCGAACGCGCCGGCCTTGGTGACGTCTCGGTCGGAGTCCACGACGTCGAACGTCGAGAAGACGGCCGTGACCTCGCCCTTGTCGGCGTCCTTCACCTCCACGCGGAGGCTCTTGGTATCCATCACGCTCCCCCGGAGGCTGGATCGGCAGGCTTGGGCGGCATCGCGCCGGGCGCCTGAAGCTGTACGGAGTAGAGGCCGGAGTGCTTCAGCAGGGTGAAGTCGTCGCCCTCGACGGCGGCGATCACGCTGTCGGGCGTGTATCCGGCGTCCACGAGCTGGCGGATCGTCTGCGCCTTGCTCATCTGGATAGTCGCCGCGTCCCCGCGGTCCTCCCGCAGGAACGCGATGTCGCGCTCGTCGAACCACAGCTCGGCGTCGGCGGGCACCGTCACCAGGCGCGCGAGGGACCCGGCCGCGTTGCGCCACAGCGGGCGCATCGTCGCGTCCGCGAACCGGCGCCGCGCCGCCTTGAAGTTGCCCTCGTTCAGCGACGACCCGGCCAAGCCCTCGGAGAAACCCACGATCACCGGGGGCACCCCGGCCGCTGCGGCGAGCCGGGTCTCGCCCGCGCCCTGCGTCGCCTTGAAGTCGAGCTGTTTCAGGTCGGCGCCGACGACCTTCGGGTCCGCGCCGGCGCCCAGGTGCAGCGTCCGGTACGCGTTGTCGGCTCCGGCGTGCGCCTCGTCGATGATCTTCTTGAACTTCGCGAACTTCTCGGGGGTGATCGACGCGTCGTAGGACACGATGACCTGCGGCGTTGCGCCGTTCGCGAAGAACTTCAGCTTGTGGGTCGTGGCCGCGCCGTCCGCCGTGATCTCCCGCAGGACGGGCGTCAGCCACGACATGCCGCGCCAGTGCGCGTCCGGGTCGGGGATCGGCGCGAAGTGCGCGCACTCGTCCGGCGTCAGCAGCGTCGCGCCGCGCCCCTCGACGCCCTGCGGCTCGTACAGGTACCCGATGACCTCGGCGTCCAGCGCCGACCCGAACAGCTCCGGCTCGGACCGGCTCGCGGTGATGATCGTGACCCAGTCCGGCCGCAGCCGCCGGAGCCGGTTCGTTCCGGGAACCCGGGCGACGAACGCGTTCCCCGCGAGGTCGGCGTCCTGGATCATCCGCGCGAGCAGGTCACCGGTCGTCCCGCCCACCCACGGCTGTTCCAGCAGAGCAAGGTCCGGCGTCCCGAACAGGTCCCCGGGCCGCCCGTTCCGCATCCGCCGGAACTGGAACCGCGCCTCGCTGAACACCATGAGGCGGACCAGGATCAGCGCGAACACCGGCCCGTTGCGCTTGTGGATCCCCTCGACGTAGCCGGGGAAGTCGCTCTCGATCCGCTCACGCTCGCTGGTGAGCGAGGACGAGCCCCACAGCGGATACCGCAGCCGCTCGGCGTCCCAGAACGGCGGCTCAGACCAGTCCTTGCGCCCACCGCGCGCCGCGGCGACC
>NZ_JABMCA010000173.1:0-1569 GCF_014706005.1 Actinomadura sp. RB99
CGGCAGTGTCCTATTCGCAGGCTCGGTTCACGCCGTTGATGGACGTCGTCCGGTCGCTGTGCTCGGCGAGCGACCCGCAGCTCGGCGTTCGCGTGCAGCAGGTCGGCGACGAGCTGCTGTTCGACGTCTACGTCCCGCAGGACCGCAGCGGCCGCGTCGCGTTCTCCCAGAAGTCGGGCAACCTTCGCGCCTACAGCCTGACGCGGGCCGCACCGACCGCTACGCACGTCGTCGTCGCGGGTGCGGGCGAGGGCTCGACGCGCCCGTTCGTCGAGCGCCGCGACACCGACGCCGCGACCGAGTGGCGCCGGGTGATCCGGACGTTCGTGGACCAGCGCTCGACGGACGTGGTGTCGGAGCTGGAGAGCGCCGGGGACGAGGCGCTGAAGGCGGCACGCGGGACCGGCGCGCTGAGCGTGACCGCCGTGGACACCGAATCCTGCCGGTTCGGCCGGCACTTCGGGCTCGGCGACTGGGTGTCGGTGAAGCTCGCGACCGGCGCCGTCTACGTCGATCAGGTCACGGCCGTGAAGATCACCGCCGACAAAGACGGCGTCCACCCCGCCGAGATCACCATCGGCACCGACCCGACCGACGACAACGAGTCCGACCTGTACGACCGCGTCCGCGAGCTGGAGGCGGCCCTGTCCGCGCTGCAAAGGAGCCTGTGACGTGACCGAGAACAGCGGGCCGTGGGACCCGGTAGACCCCGAGAACCCTGTCGCGCCGAACGAAGTGCTCGACGGCACCGCGTGGGAGCTGCTGCTCGCGGAGTTCCTCGACGGCATCAACGGGGCGCCCGGCTCGGGGCTGCTCGCCGCGACCGAGACCGGGACGCGCGGCGTCGCTCACGCGCCCGGCCCGGCGCTCACCCGCGCCCGGTGGTACAAGCCGTCCGAGTCGATCACGAAGTTCTCCCCGGCGAACGGCACGACCTCGACCAGGACGGACCGGTCGGTGCTGCGCGTGGACCGGTCGGCGAAGCAGGTCACGCTCGAGCTGCTCGTCGGCAGCCCCGGGTCCGGCGCTCCGGCGCTGACGTCCACCGACACCGTGACGGACCGGCCGCTGTGGCAGTGGGCGGTCACGCCCGGCGCGACCACCGTCGCTGACCTGACCGACCAGCGGCAGTGGCTCGGCAGCACGGTCCGCCCCTGCACCTCGACGAACCGGCCGATGAACCCGCGCGTCGGGCAGATCGCGCTCGAGAGCGACACCGGCCGGTGGATCGGGTGGCTGGGGTCCGGGTGGGTCGTGCTGCGCGAGGACACCGGCCGCGTCGCGCTCACGCTCAACGGCCCGCAGGGCACCGCGTGGGAGCTGCGGAACCTCGCCAACATCCGCCGCAAGGACGGATGGGCGCACATGCGCCTCTCCCTCGGCCGCTCCGCGACGCTGCCGCTGAACCTCTCGGACACCGACGGGTCCGTCCCCATCACCCTCGCCGAAGGGTGGATCCCCGCACAGGACGAGTTCGCGGTCGGCTTCTCGCACCAGAACCGCGTCCCGATCGCCGTGTCGGTGGAGACCGCGACCGGCGCCCGGGGCTACGCCCGGATCCGCCCGCTG
>NZ_JABMCA010000174.1:0-1443 GCF_014706005.1 Actinomadura sp. RB99
CGCTTCCTAATGCTGTTGTCAAGCCGCAGCGGTGACCGGTGGTGTGAGCTGATAGCACCGTCCGTCACGCAGAAGTGCCCACAGAACGTTCACTCGTCGGCGGGCCAGGGCCAGTACGGCCTGATTGTGATGCTTGCCTTCGCGCCGCTTCCGGTCGTAGAAGCTCCGGGACTCGGGGTTGCGCTGGATGCTGATCAGCGCGGAGGTGTAGAAGACGCGTTGGAGCCCGCGGTGATAGCGCTCGGGCCGGTGCAGGTTGCCGTGGACGCGTCCGGAGTCTCGCGGCACCGGGGCCAGGCCGGCGAAGCTGGCCAGCTTGTCCGGGCTGCCGAACATGGACATGTCACCGCCGGTGACGGCCAGAAACTCCGCGCCCAGGACGGTGCCGATTCCGGGCAGGCTCGTGATCACCTCGGCCGACTCGTGGCGGCGAAACCGGCCCTCGATGAGCTTTTCGACCGCCTTGACCTGCTCGTTGAGGACCATCACCTCCCGAGCCAGCGTCTCGATCATCTGCGCGGTCAAGGCCTCGCCGGGGAGCTGGGTGCGCTGCCGATCGCCGGCATCGACGGCGGTCTGGGCGAGCTGGGCAGCGCCGCGCACGTGGCGGTGCTTCAGCCATGTCTCCAGCCGGGCCCGGCCAATGCGGCGCAGCGACGCGGGAGTCTGGTAGCCGGTCAGCAGCAGCAGCGGCCCGGTGTTGGTCACATCCAAGACCCGTTCCAGGGCTGGGAAGATGCTGGTCAGCAGCTCACGCAGCCGGGAGACGACCCGGGTGCGGTCATGTACAAGGTCGGAACGGCGGGCGGTGAGCAGCTTCAGCTCCACCACCAGCTCGTCGTTGACCCGCATCGGGTGCAGATCCCGGCGCATCCGCGCCTGATCGGCGATGATTGCCGCGTCCTTCGCATCGGTCTTCCCGACGCCCCGGTAACTGCCGGCGGCCTTGTTTACGACCCGACCGGGAATGTAGAGCAGATCCTGCTCGTGACTGGCCAGCAGGCCGATCAGAAGGGCCGCGCCACCGTCAGCCAGGTCGGTCGCCCACATCACGGGACCGCCGCCGAGGTCGAGCACGTCGCCGATCAGGGTAAGCAGCTCCGGCTCGTCGTTGGCCACCCGCCGAGACAGCAGCCGCTTTCCGTCGGCGTCGATCACCACGCAATGGTGATGGGTCTTTCCAGCATCCACACCGGCCCAGATCTGGGGCACGGCCACCTCCGCAACCTCGACGCATCTTGGTCCCGCGAACGACCTCGCCGTCATGGCCCTACTCAGCGATCTGCTCGCACATCCCAATCAGCGGCCGGGTCGTCCTGGGGGTGCCGGGCGGCGAAGCGTCCTGAACCACACCTTCGGCAGCCGCATGAAAGCCACACCCGGCACCCCTGGGCCAGCCAACCCTACGAACGGCTCGCTCAACCCGATCAAGAAGGTAGGGCC
>NZ_JABMCA010000175.1:0-1397 GCF_014706005.1 Actinomadura sp. RB99
GTCGGCAGGGCCGCGAGACCCGCGCCGCGCAGCTCACCGCCGACCGCGCCGCCGCCGCGCTGGACGCGCTGACCGCGCTGGTCGGCGCGGCGGACGCGCACCTCCGCACGCTGCACGTCCGCCAGGAGCTGGAGATCGCGCAGGAAGACTTGGCCGCCGCTGACGCGGCCGGCCGCGAGACCGGCACGGCGCTCCTGCTGGCGCTCACGCGGGTCCGGCTCCTGACGCCGGCGCTCGCCCCCACTGCGCTCAAGGCCTACAGAGCGGTCGAGCTGGTCAAGTACATCGTCGAGCCGACGAACCTGGTCGCCGTGAAGCTCCGCGCGCAGTACGCGATTGACGACCTGGTGATCGAGGCCGCCGAGCACCTGGCTTGACCACCCGCCGGTCGGCGGCCCCCGCCCAGGGCCGCCGACCGGCCCGACGATGAGAGGATCCGGGACGTGAGGATCGGATACGGCTGGACGACCCAGGCGCAGGACGCCGAGGAGCTGCGCGGCGAGCTGGAGGCCGAGGGCCTGGAGGGGATCGCGGTGGCCGTCGGACCGGCGAGCGCGCGGCGCGGGGAGCTGGACCGCGTGCTCGCCGGGGCCCGTCCGGGGGATGTGCTGGTGACGCCGCGCCTGACGACCCTGGCGCCGTCCGTGCGGGGAGTGCTGGACATCGTCGCGCGGACGCTCGGTGGCCAGGTCGGGGTGTTGGCGCTGGACGGCACGATCGACACCAGCGACCCCGCCACCGGCACGGCCGTCCGCCGCGCGCTGGAGGCGCTGCACGAGGTGCAGCGCGACGGGATCCGCGCGGGCACCCGCGTCGGCCTCCAAGCCGCACGCGCCCGAGGCCGCACGGGCGGACGCCACCCGACCATGACCCCCGACGACATCGCGCAAGCGCGGCAGATGTACGCCGAGACCGGCCCGGACGGCAAACGGCGCTGGACCGTCGCGCAGATCGCCACCGAACTCGGCGTCAGCCGCGCCACGATCTACCGCAACCTGCCCTCGAAGGACCCTCGGGCATGACAACGACTGCCCCCGCCCCCAGATCGGAGACGGCAGGCCCGCGTCTCCCTTTAGGAGAACGGATGTCCACCACTGACCACATCACCCGAATCCGGGACCTCGCCCGAGCCGACCAGGAGGCGCGACAGGCCGCCGAATGCGCACGTGCGGAACTGGAGATGGCGATCGTTGCAGCGGACGCGGACGGCGCCCCAGAATCCGAGATCCTCGCCGCCGCCCCCGCGATCAGCGGCGCGGCGACGACGCTCATGGAAAGCCATCGCGTCGCCCGGGGCGTGCGCACGATCCTCGGTAACGTCGTCCTGGAGATCGACTGCTGGACACAGCTCGGCGCAGTCGATGTCACGATTTCGATTGAGTCGGCGCCGTCCGTTA
>NZ_JABMCA010000176.1:0-1394 GCF_014706005.1 Actinomadura sp. RB99
GGGGGGAGCGGTCGAAGGTGGGGCCGGCGATTGGGACGAAGTCGTAACAAGGTAGCCGTACCGGAAGGTGCGGCTGGATCACCTCCTTTCTAAGGAGCATCAACTGGCCGGGACTGCTCTTCGGAGAGTCCGGGTCGGTGGTCATCATCGGCGGCGAATGTTCGTCGGGTGGCTGCTCATAGATGTGGAGCACTGGTTATTCAGCTCGCTACTCGTGTGAGCCGGCAAGTACCGCCTGGAGGGTGACCTTCGGGAGTGGGAACGGCGGTGTCGGGTGGGTGGGGAGCTGGACACGCTGTTGGGTCCTGAGGAAACGGGCTTTGCCCGGTGACCTCGGACTGCGGGACCTGTAGCCGCATCACCGTGACGGTGGTGCGGTTCTGGTTGGCCCGGTTGTTTTTTGAGAACTGCACAGTGGACGCGAGCATCTCTGATGAAACCTCGCTCTTCGCCTTCCCTTTTCGGGGGGTGTGGGGGGTTGGGTTTTGTCTCTGCGATTTGTTTTGATCGTTTTGTGTGTTCAAGTTTTTAAGGGCATACGGTGGATGCCTTGGCATCAGGAGCCGATGAAGGACGTGGGAGCCTGCGATATGCCTCGGGGAGTCGGCAACCAGACTTTGATCCGGGGATTTCCGAATGGGGAAACCTGGCACTCGTCATGGGGTGTCGCCGCCTGCTGAATGTATAGGCAGGTTGGTGGGAACGCGGGGAAGTGAAACATCTCAGTACCCGCAGGAAGAGAAAACAATAGTGATTCCGTGAGTAGTGGTGAGCGAAAGCGGAGGAGCCTAAACCGTGCGCGTGTGATAGCCGGCAGGCGTTGCGTGTGCGGGGTTGTGGGACCATCCGGTCAGTACTGCCGTGCTGGCGAAGAGTTACAAAGTATCGTGATAGTCGAATGGCATGGGAAGGCCGACCGTAGACGGTGAGAGTCCGGTAGACGAAATTGCGATGCCTCTTGGGTGTGTTCCCGAGTAGCACGGGGCCCGTGAAATCCCGTGTGAATCTGCCACGACCACGTGGTAAGGCTGAATACTTCCTGGTGACCGATAGCGGATCAGTACCGTGAGGGAATGGTGAAAAGTGCCCCGGTGAGGGGTCGTGAAATAGTACCTGAAACCGTGTGCCTACAAGCCGTCAGAGCCTCCTCGCATGTCTTCGGATGTGTGTTGGTGATGGCGTGCCTTTTGAAGAATGAGCCTGCGAGTTATGGTGTGTGGCGAGGTTAACCGGTGGCGGGTAGCCGTAGCGAAAGCGAGTCTGAATAGGGCGCAATAGTCGCATGCTGTAGACCCGAAGCGGGGTGATCTAGCCATGGGCAGGGTGAAGCGCCGGTAAGACGGTGTGGAGGCCCGAACCCACCAGGGTTGAAAACCTGGGGGATGACCTGTGGT
>NZ_JABMCA010000177.1:0-1253 GCF_014706005.1 Actinomadura sp. RB99
TGCCCGCAGCGCGGTCTCGTCGGCGCGTTCGTGGACGACGACGGCCGCGCCCGCGACCTCGCGGTGCGCGAAGGCGCAGTGATCGTCGAGTGGTCGGCCGACGAAGACCACCGGGGCGAGGTGACGGTGTGAGCGGCAGGCAGAATCCAGACGTCAACACGCTGTTTCGCGACGTGGACGAGCTGATCGAGAGCAAGCGGCAGGCCGTCCGCAGGGGCGCGGAAGCGCTCGCCCGCGCCGAGACCGCCGAGCTGGAGCGCGACGCGTTCCTGTACCGGCTCCAGCGCTCCGAGGCCGCCCTCTCGCAGATCCGGCAGCAGATCGAACGGTGGCGGTACACGCCCGACCGCAAGCGCGCGGCCGAGGAGATGGCCGCCGTGATCGACCGCGCCACGAGCAACGACACGCAGGAGGACGGAAGTTGACCCACCTCGCCGCCCTCTCGCTCGACGTCCGCCGCCTCGCGGACGACGGAGGCCTACTCGACCAGCTCGCCGCCCTGCTGCCCGAGCCGGTAGGCGACCCGGCGCGCGGCACGTCGTCGCACCACAAAGTGACGGGCAGCCCGGCGCCGTGGCACCCCGAGGCCGGTGTCGCCCTGCTCACGATCCACGAGGGCGCGCGACGCCTCGAGGCGAGCCTGCGCCGGGACTCGGCCGGCCGGTTGGGCGGTCGGCGCGGCGGGTCGGACACCAACACCCGCGACGCGCTCCGCAGCATCGTCCGGCTCGCCGAGGCCGTCCCCGAGGACAGGGCGCGACTCGCCGCGCGCATCGTCGCCGGATGGGTGCAAACGGCCGCGCAGGTCGGCGACATCGACCAGGCGGACCGGTGGGTGCCGCTGCCCCGGCTCCCCGGGCACCTGCCGCCGGCCTGCGAGTACTGCGGGGCGTACTCGCTGCGCTGGTCCCGGCACCGCGGTGAGGTCCGCTGCTGCACGCCCGACTGCACAGACCCGGACGGGAACCGGCCGCGCGCCCGCATGGAGACCGGCCGCTACTCCGGCCGCGCGTCGCTCGTCTGGCAGGACGGCCGCTCCGTCGTCTACGCCGTCCCGGAACCGGCGCCGTGACCGCCTGGACCGCAGAGGACGCGGCGGACCTGCTCGACCCGCGCATGACGGTCGAGCAGGTCCGCGCGCTCATCCTCGCCGCCGCGATCCAGCCGGTCGGGCACCGCCGCACCGGCCGCCCCGGACGGCCCGCCCCCGAGTACCCGGCCGCGCTGATCCTCCGCGCGCACGCCGCTATCGC
>NZ_JABMCA010000178.1:0-1215 GCF_014706005.1 Actinomadura sp. RB99
GCCGGGAAGGTCGCCGCGTTCGGCCGCCGCATCCGCGACCTCATCGCCGAACGCGACGACACAGAAGAAGCCCCCGACGAGGACACCAAGCGCGGCTACGACAAGTCCTGGCTAACGACCACGCGTTCCTTGGACGGCGGCCGGTACGTCAAGGGCTGGCTGAACCCCGAAGACGCCGCCATCTGGGACGGCACCCTGGCTCCGCTGGCCAAGCCGGCCGGGCCCGACGACCGTCGTGACCTCGCCGAGCGGACGGCGGCGGCGCTGTCGAGCGTGCTGTCGGGTGGCCACAAGGCGTCCAAGGTCACCGTGATCTGCGACCTGGAGACGCTGACCGGCGGCAACGCCCCGGCCCGCCTCACCGACGGCACCCCCATCCCCGCCGCACAAGCCCGCCGCATCGCACTGGCCGCCGGAGTGTCACCGCTGCTCCTGGGGCGCGGGAACACCCCGCTGTACCTCGGCTACCGGGAACGGTTCGCCTCCGCAGCACAACGCCAAGTCCTGGAGACGCTCTACCCCTCGTGCGCGGTGCGGGGCTGCGAAGTGCCCGGGACACTGTGCGAGGTCGACCACGTCCACGGATGGGCGCTCGGACGATCGCCCACCGACATCGACCAACTCGCACTCACCTGCGGATGGCATAACCGCTTCAAGCACAGTCGCCCCGACCAGGTCCAGATCACCAAGGATCGGGACGGGCGGTACGTGTACCGGCTGCTGCCACCGGCCGACGCCAGAGGGTCCGCGACCGGGGCTGGACCACCAGGCAGCATCGACCCACCCGACTCGGCCCTCGACTGGGCCGCATAACCACCCACCACCGCAACACTGCACACGGCCATGCCCTGTGCCGGTCCGCCCGCATCCACCCGATGACGGGCGGCCCCGGCATGCCCACACGTCACGCGACCGCCTCACACCGGCTGCGTATGCCCCACCACCAGACAACCCTTCGGAGACCGCCCCAACCGCCCACTACACCGCTCAACAGACCGACCCGCCCACACCGCCCCCGGACTGGACCGCGTCACCACCCACCCTCGGCAACACCACACCCAGCAACACCACATCCGGCCACCCCTTGCACCGCTCCTCCCGCATCCACCCCATGACCGGCGGCCCTGGCGTGCCCACACCACAGGCGACCTTTCCGCACCGGCTGCGCCTGTCCTCTCCAGACGGCGCTTAGCGGAGGCCCCGGCCCACCCGTTC
>NZ_JABMCA010000179.1:0-1212 GCF_014706005.1 Actinomadura sp. RB99
CGGCGAACCTCCCCGCCAACCACACCGTCCAGTGCTCCATGCGCTGGCCCCTCGGATAAGGAGACCCCCGACATGGTAGACCGCAGGTGGTTCGGCGGCGGCGCGGCGGACTGGACGATGACCCGGGGCGACGGCGGGCTCGCGGTCATCGTCCCGGGGCAGACGCTCGTGATGTGGTCCGCGCAGGTCGGCGGCACGTCGTACGAGGACCTGCTCGACGAGCAGGGCCAGCCGATCACGTCCGTGACGAGCATCGCCGAGCCCACCGGGGGCGGCGACCCGTCCCCCACGCCCGTGGGGACGATCCCGCCGTTCCAGGGCCCGGCCGGGATCACCCGCATGTGGGCGGACGGCGGCGGCGGGACCCGGTTCCTGCTCGCCGCGACCGACCTGGGCGACGCGATCGACGACAAGCTCGACCTGTCCGGCGGAACGATGACCGGCACGCTGCGCCTCGTCGGTGACATCCCGGCCGCCTCGACCACCTACGTCGAGACCGCTCTCGCGTCCGTGGTCCTGGACGTCACCGCGCCCGCCTACGGCGCGACCGGCGACGGCACGACCAACGACGCCGGCGCGATCCAAGCCGCGCTGAACGCCGCACGCGACGCGGGCGGCGGCTGGGTGTTCGTCCCGCCGGGGACGTACAAGGTCGCGACGCTGCCGCTGCGGATCTACCGGAACACGCGGCTGACGCTCGCGCCCGGCGCGGTCATCAAGCGCGGCGGGAACGGGACGATCCTGCTGAACGGCGACGCGTCCCAGACCCTGGGCGGCTACACCGGGCACGGGAACATCCTGATCGAGGGCGGCACGTGGGACTGCCAGGCCGCCGCCTACCCGACGTCGGCGATGTGCATCAGCGTCGGGCACGCCGAGGGCATCACCATCCGCGACACCCTCATCAAGGACGTCTGCGGTTACCACGCGATCGAGATCAACTCCACGAAGACCGCGCGGATCACCAACGTCCGCGCGCTCGGCTTCCTCGACCCGGGCGGCAGAACCTTCAGCGAGGCGATTCAGATCGACCTCGCCAAGAGCAGCGATGCCTTCGGAGGGTTCGGGCCGTACGACGACACGGTCTGTCAGGACGTGGTCGTCGAGGGCTGCACGGTCGGCGCGTCGGGCAGCTCGGGCACGACGGCGTGGCCGCGCGGTGTCGGGTCGCACTCGACGAGCCCGGACCGGCCGCACACCGGGATCCGGGTC